>JAUHVN010000395.1 GCA_030425055.1 Actinomycetes bacterium
GCTCGAACCCGCCGTGCGACGACCCCGGAGGCAGCAGCTCGGTGAGGTCCTGCGAACCGATGCCGTCTTCGGGATCCTTCTCGCGACCGCTCTTGTTGCGGCGCCACCACGGCACGCCGTCCGAGGTATCGTCCTCGTCGCCGTCGGACGCGTCCGCCTGCTTGTCGGCGGGCTCCTTCGGCTCGGCGTCGAACATCCACGCGTAGAGCTGGCCCAGGCGGCGGCCGATGCGGTTCGGCGGGGTCTTGGTGACGATGAGGATGCTGAGCGCCGTCAGCAGCGCCAGGACGATGTACGCACCCACGTCGGTCAGCAGCATCGCGAGCGGCTCGGCGACCATCCAGCCGAACAGCCCGCCGGCCTCGCTGAGGGCGGGAAGCCCCTGGTTCGGCTGCGGTCGGCCGCCGGCCACGTGGCAGAAGCCTGCGATCGACAGGATGAACAGGCCGAAGCCGATGCCGATGCGGCCGTTGTCGTGCACCGACGACGGATGCCGGAACATCCACCCCGCGAGGATGAGCAGCAGCACCGGCAGCACGAACGCCTCGCGGCCGATGAGCCCGCCGACGGTGTAGGCGCTGATCGTCGCGGCGACGTCGGTGCCGATGAGGAACCACTCGTTCACGGCGCCCGCGACGGCCAGCAGCACGAGCAGGAACGGGAAGCCGTCGCGGCGCTGGTCCTTCTCGAGCGTCTCGGGGCCGAACGCGCGGAACAGCCCGCCGGTCGCATGGGCGAGGCCGAGCCACGCCCGCACGATCACGGGCGGCTTGTCCTCCTCCCCCACGTAGCGCTTGGGGGCGGCATCCGGCTTCTTGGCGCGCGAACCACCGCTCGAGGGCGCGCGACCGTTCCTGGTCGGGCTGGAGCTCCTGGCCATGGTCTCCACGGTAGGCCCGGCCACCCGCATCCGCCGGGAGCCACACGGCATTGCGCTCAGCGCAGGCGCTTCACCATGGTGTCGCGGCCGATGCCGCTCTCGACGACGGCGAAGCCCTCGCTGCGGTAGAGGGTGACGGCGAAGTTGCCGCGCTGCACGCTCAGGCTCAGCCGCGCATAGCCCTCCGCACGGGCGTGATCGCACAGGCGTTGCAGCAGAGCTCGCCCGACGCCGTGCGCGCGCCAGATCGGGCGCACGCCGATGATCAGCTCGGGCACGCCCGTGGCGATGTAGCCGAAGCCGGGGGCGCTGCGTGGCAGCATCCGGTACCACGCGGCGCCGATCGGCTCGTCGTGCAGATCGACCGCGACGAACCCGGCATCACCCGGGCGCATCCACCCGGCGACGTAGCGGCTGTGGTCGTCACTCGAGATGACCTCGTGCCGGGGCACGGTGCGCTCGCTCCAGTTCGCCGCCTCGACGACCATGTCGCCGAGGAACGCGCCGTCGGCCTGTGTCGCGGGGCGGATGCGGAACGAGGGCGGCATGGCCGCGATTCTACGGCCGCGGGTCAGGCCTCGATGACCAGCGGCACGATCATGGGACGCCTGCGCAGCGACTGGTTGACCCAGCGCCCGATCGTGCGGCGCACGACCTGCGAGAGCGCATGCGTGTCGCGCACGCCCGAGCGGGCCGCCTCCGAGAGCGCCGCCGCGATCTTGGGCACCACCGGCTCGAACACCGAGTCGTCCTCGGCGAAGCCGCGCGCGTGGATCTCGGGCCCCGTGATGATCTTGCCGTTCGCGGTGTCGACGACGACGATCACCGAGATGAAGCCCTCCTCGCCGAGGATGCGGCGGTCCTTGAGGTCGGCCTCGGTCACCTCGCCGACGGTCGAGCCGTCGACGTAGACGAACCCGAGATCGAGCTGGCCGACCACGCGCGCGACGCCGTCCTTCAGGTCGACGACGGTGCCGTTCTCGCCGAGGATCGTGCGGTTCTCCTCGATGCCCGTGTCCTGCGCGAGGCGCGCGTTGGCGACGAGGTGCCGGTACTCGCCGTGCACGGGCAGCACGTTGCGGGGCTTGAGGATGTTGTAGCAGTACAGCAGCTCGCCCGCCGCAGCGTGACCCGACACGTGCACCTTGGCGTTGCCCTTGTGCACGACGTTCGCGCCGAGCTTGGTGAGCCCGTCAATCACGCGGTACACGGCGTTCTCGTTTCCGGGGATCAGGCTCGAGGCGAGGATCACGGTGTCGCCGGGACCGGGCTCGATCTCGTGGTCGAGGTTCGCCATGCGGCTGAGCACCGCCATCGGCTCGCCCTGCGACCCGGTCGACATGTAGACGATCCGGTCGTCGGGCAGGTCGCGCGCCTTCTTGTAGTCGATCAGCACGCCGTCGGGCACGTGCAGGTAGCCGAGGTCTTCGGCGATCGTCATGTTGCGCAGCATGCTGCGACCGAGCAGGGCGACGCGACGGCCGTGGGCGGCTGCGGCATCCAGCACCTGCTGCACGCGGTGCACGTGGCTCGAGAAGCTCGCCACGATCACACGCCGCGGCGCGCGGGCGATCACCTGGTCGAGCACGGGGCCGATCGAGCGCTCGAGCGGCGTGAAGCCGGGCACGTCGGCGTTCGTCGAGTCGACCAGGAACAGGTCGACGCCTTCTTCGCCGAGGCGCGCGAACGCGCGCAGGTCGGTCAGCCGGCCGTCGAGCGGCAGCTGGTCCATCTTGAAGTCGCCCGTGGCGAGCACGAGGCCCGCGGG
>JAUHVN010000396.1 GCA_030425055.1 Actinomycetes bacterium
CAGCATCTGTTTGAAGCGCTCGGCATGACTCGCAACCTTGCTCTTGTACTTGCGCTCGACTGCGCTCGTTCGCGCATCGCGGAGGCTCTGCGCAACGGGGAGGTAGGTCGTGCCCCAGTAGTCCGCTTCCGATTGAGGCAGGAAGGGGTGCATGGCTTGGACCACGCGCGTAAGGCGGGTAACTGCCTCGGTGACGTCCTCCGGGTCTGCAAGGGCGATGTGTGCCGCGGCATTTCGCGAGTCCATGACGAGCTTGATATCGGGCCGAACCGTGGTGGCGCTGGCGTCGGCGACCTCCAGCGCCCCAGGTAATGGTCCTCACTCTGCGGGCCTCGATGTTCCCCGCCCTGTTACCGCGTGAGAGGTGATACGCGGAGTAGGCGTCCGCCCGGTCAGCGAGTAGCAGGGTGTCGATGCTTGCGACACAAGCCATCAGCAGGTGCTCGACCGCCGCCCCTGCCGACATGGCGACTGCACGCAATGTCTGAGCGTCGGCGCGGTCGTAATTTCCAATCGCATGCCGGGCACTGGCTGCGGAGGCTTCCCAGAGGTCTGAGGTCATTGACTCGAAGGGGTGGCGCGGCACGACTACAGCCTCGCATGGGTAGCGGGCGGCGCGGGGCGATTGCGTCCTCGAGTGGCCGGGGGCGCTGTTGCTCATTGCGAGTCGGGATTCTTATGGTCATCGCTGGACAAAGCGTTCCGCGACGCGTCTGCTTCGAGTTCTTTGGCATGGTCGTTCCCCCTGTACTTGATCGACTGAGGCTGGGTCTGCCTACCCTGCACAGACGTACTAACTCCGAGATGTGATCAGGCGGCGCATTCGTCACACTCGTCGCCGACGAAGAGGTGCGCCGGTTTATCAAGGAAACAGGTGAGGCAGTTGCGTGTCGCGACGCGGGACTCGCAATCGCAGTGTTTACATTCGACGCAGTAGCCGGCGCCACAGGTCCGGCACCGCTCGCCCCACACCTCGAAGTTCTCGCCGCAGTGAATGCACGTTTGCCATTGCGCGGTGATCTTCGGTGCCGCGGATGGCAACGAGAGCTTCTCCCAGGGCGCGTTGTGTGCGACTGCGATGATGAGCGTGTAGCCACCCATATCCGTTGCTTGCGCGAATAGCGGCGTGCCCGCGATTCCGTCACGGTACTCGAACTGCTGGTCTCGGACCGAAACCACAGGCAGCGACGACCCCCGAAGCCGCCGGACGATGGCAGTCTTGGACTGGTCTCTTCCACGCTTGAGTGGCAACTCGGCCATGCTGCTCGAGAAGGCAACCTCGCCAGCCTCGTCGAGTAGAACGACGTGGCCGGCGCTACGTAGACGGCGGGCAGCCGCGACAGCAATGGCCGCACGAGATGCGCCAGTCTTTCGCCAAAGCGAGACGACAGCTGGCGCGGTGGGCGTGTCTGGACCGAGCGTCTCTTGCGCCATCGCATCCGGGATGAGGATGCTGGCGGCGAAAGCGTCACACGTCAACTCCTCGAGAGCGGCGCCCTGGTCGGGTTGGTCGTCGTACTCCGCCGCGAGGTCAGCATCGTGGAGCTGCAGGTGATGGCCGAGCTCGTGTAGCGCGGTAAAGTCTCGCCGTGGACGCGTGACCTGTGACCAGATCCCAATCCGTGCGGGGGTTGAATCGCTGAAGTAGACACCGGCAATGGCGCAATCTGTCTTCGGTATCGCATCCACGAGGATGACCTCGAGCTCAGGCCATGCCTCCAGTTCACCCAGAGGGTCATCTCGGAGTCGCTCCGAGGTGCCGTCGCCACGCGCGGACAGGAGGGCGTGAAGCCGTTCGACTCGAGGCGCGATGAGGCTTCGCGCCCGTATGTATGCTTCGACCGCGCTCATCGGTCAATCGACCAACGCCATATGGAGGTAGGTGTCGACGCGCCCTTCCCAGTCGACCTCGTCACGCTTTTCACCGCGGGCGGCGAGGGCAAGAACACCCTGCGTCATATGCGCGAAGGCTTCGGACTGGGTCTCGCGCCTTTTCTGCGCAACCTCCCGAAGCCCGGATCCGCGTTCCCGCGCCCAGAGTGTCTTCATCAGTCTGGTTGGGGGAGCAGGGTTCGCGTCTAAGAGGTCCTCAGCGCTTATGGTCGTCGCGGACTCGATCCTCTGGGCGAGGACCGGATCCACGACAACCACGCCCCTCTTGAGATTTACCGCCAGCGGGGTATCTCCGTCTAGGGCCTGGGAGAGCGCAGCAGTGCTCCACTCTTCGAGCAGATCCCTCAGGTTGCCCTGCCCTCCTCGAAGCTGGCCTGCGAGGTGAAGGGCGTGAGCGCTGTATCCGAGAATCCGCTTGCTCGCCAGCCTGGGACTGACATCGTTGGCGATGATGTGCCCCCGTCGCAGCGTCCCGGCGTTGGCCGCTTGCAAGATGTCCTGCTCCGAGTTGTACGACCGAACCGTCGCCACCCAGCAATCCAGCGTCATCGCGGGGACATCCGTCGTGAGGGTCGGCCAAACGCTGAACTCGACATCGAGATGGGTTTCATCCGCCGGCAAGATAATCGCGTCGTCGTCCGCCTCGCCGTCGCCGATCTCAACGGGGCTCACGCGAAGCCGATTGATGTCGTCTGGGAGGGAGTCGATGAGGACCAGTTGAGTAAGGTCATCCCATCT
>JAUHVN010000397.1 GCA_030425055.1 Actinomycetes bacterium
CGAGATCGCGAAGAACGACGACCTGCTCTACTCGGTGCACCTCAAGGCCACGATGATGAAGGTCAGCGACCCGATCATCTTCGGCCACGTCGTGAAGACCTACTTCGCCGACGTGTTCGAGCGCTACGGCGCAGCCCTCGAAGCCGCCGGCCTCAACCCCAACAACGGTCTGGGTTCGATCCTCTCGGGCCTCGGCTCGGTCGAGGGCGGCGACGACATCGCGCAGGCGATCACCGCCGACCTCGAGCGCGGCCCCCGCTTGTCGTACGTCAATTCCGACAAGGGCATCACCAACCTGCACGTGCCGTCGGACGTCATCGTGGATGCCTCGATGCCGGCTCTCATCCGCAACGGCGGAAAGCTGTGGGGCGTCGACGGCGGCGAGGACGAGACGCTCGCGGTCATCCCCGACTCGTCGTATGCCGGCGTCTACCAGGCGGTGATCGAGGACGTCATCGCCAACGGTCCGCTCGACCCCGCGACCATCGGCACCGTGCCGAACGTCGGGCTCATGGCGCAGGCCGCCGAGGAGTACGGCAGCCACGACAAGACCTTCGAGATCGAGACCCCCGGCGTGGTGCAGATCGTCGACTCGGCGGGCGAGGTGCTCATCGAGCACCACGTCGGCGCCGGCGACATCTGGCGCGCGACGCAGACCAAGCACATCCCCGTCATCGACTGGGTGCGCCTCGCGGTCGGCCGCGCGCGTGCGACGGGCGCTCCGGCGGTGTTCTGGCTCGACCTCAACCGCTCGCACGACGCGCAGCTCATCGCCAAGGTGCACCAGGCGCTCGCGACGCTCGACACGACCGGCGTGCAGATCACGATCCTCGCGCCCGAAGAGGCGACGCGCTACACGCTCGCCCGCATGCGCCACGGCAAGGACACGATCTCGGTCACCGGCAACGTGCTGCGCGACTACCTCACCGACCTGTTCCCGATCCTCGAGGTCGGCACGTCGGCTAAGATGCTCTCGATCGTGCCGCTCCTGGCAGGCGGCGGCCTGTTCGAGACGGGTGCGGGCGGTTCGGCCCCCAAGCACGTGCAGCAGCTGCTCGCCGAGAACTACCTGCGTTGGGACTCGCTGGGCGAGTTCTTCGCGCTCGCGGCGTCGCTCGAGCACCTCGGTGAGGTCACCGGCAACGCGCGGGCGAAGATCCTCGCCGACACGCTGGATGCCGCGACCGGCACGTTCCTCGAGAACGACAAGTCGCCGGGGCGCGCCCTCGGAACGATCGACAACCGCGGCAGCCACTTCTACCTCGCGCTGTACTGGGTGCAGGCGCTCGCGGCGCAGACCGAGGACGCCGAACTCGCGGCGGTGTTCGCGCCGATCGCCGAGAAGCTCGCCGCGAACGAAGAGGCGATCGTGGCCGAGCTCAACGCCGTGCAGGGTTCGCCGGTCGAGATCGGCGGCTACTACCGCCCCGACGACGAGCTCGTGGCATCCGTCATGCGCCCGTCCGCGACGTTCAACGCCATCATCGACGACCTCGGCTGACACGCCGGATCGGATGCGCTGATGGGGGAGGCCCCGGTGGTGCTGGCGCTCGACGCCGGTCAGACCGGCACCAAGGTGCGGTGGCAGTCCGCCGACGGCTCCGCGTGGGACGCGGTGCTGCCGGGTGTGCGCACCGACGTGCCACTCGTCCCGCAGCTCGCCGCCGTCGTCCGCGACACGGCGGACCGGGCCGGCGATCGCCCGCCGGTGGTCGCGGCCGGGGTCTCGGGGCTCACCGACGCGCCGGCGGACGCATCTGCGCTGCTCGAACTCGTCGCGCCCCTCGGCGTGGAACGGGTCGTGCTCGCGCACGACTCGGTCACGTCGTTCCTCGGCACCCTGGGCGACGCGAGGGGCGCCGTCGTGGCATCCGGCACGGGTGTCGTCACCCTGGGCGTCGGCTCACGGCGCACCGTGCGCGTCGACGGCTGGGGTCACATCATGGGCGACGCCGGCAGCGGATACTGGATCGGCCGCGAGGGGCTGGATGCCGCGATGCGGGCCTACGACGGCCGCGGGCCGTCGACGCCGCTGCTCGACCGTCTGCGCGACCGCTGGCCCGACCCGTCCGGCGCGTACATCGAACTGCAGTCGGATCCGGGGCGGGTGCACGTGATCGCGGCGTTCGCGCGGTCGGTGGCCGACCTCGCAGAGGGCGATCCGGTCGCCCGCTCCATCTGCCGCCGGGCCGCCGATGAGCTCGCGCACTCGGTGGTCACGGCGCTGGACGCCGTCGCCGAGCCGGACGACGCCGAGCCGCCGCACGTCGGTGCCATCGGCGGGGTCTTCGGCTCGACGGTCGTGCGCGCGAGGTTCGAGGAGCGCATCCGCGACCTGCGACCGAGAGCGGTCATGTCGGCGGCGCGCGGAACGGGCGTCGACGGAGCGGCACTGCTGCCCGGGCTCGGCGGCGGGCACGCTCTGCGCGCGCTCGTCGGCAGCGCCGAACGCTGACGCGCCGCTCTGACGCGACGACGGATGCCTCAGACGCGGGCGGCGAGGAAGGCGGCCTGCTCGGGCCATTGGTGCGCGGCACCGCCCTCGTGGTCGTTGAACGAGTAGACGCGGATGTCGTGCTCGGCCGCGTAGTGGTTGTAGGCCGCGTACACCGTCGAGGGCGGGCA
>JAUHVN010000398.1 GCA_030425055.1 Actinomycetes bacterium
CATCACGTGGGGAACGGGACCGGGCCTCGTGGCGCCGTTTCAGGCCGCCGTCGAGGCCGGCGAGGCCGCCGGGCGGGTCACGATCCTGCCGCGTCATCGTGTGACGCAGCTGACCGTCCAGGACGGCGCCGTCGTCGGCGCGAGCGGCGACGTGCTCGCGCCGTCGGGCGCGACGCGCGGCGTCGCGTCGTCGCGCGAGGTGGTCGGCGCGTTCGAGATCGCGGCCGGGGCCACGATCGTGTCGTCGGGCGGCATCGGCGGAAACCACGATCTGGTGCGCCGCGCCTGGCCGCAGCGACTCGGCACCGCGCCGAAGACGATGGTCACCGGCGTCCCCTCGTACGTGGACGGCGCGATGCTGGAGGTCACCGAGGCGGCGGGCGCGCGTCTGATCAACTCCGATCGCATGTGGCACTACGTCGAGGGCATCCAGAACTGGGATCCGATCTGGCCGGGTCACGGCATCCGCATTCTCCCGGGTCCCTCGTCGCTGTGGCTCGATGCCACCGGCCGCCGCCTCCCCGTGCCGCTGTACCCGGGCTTCGACACGCTCGGGACCCTCGAGCACCTGCGCACGACCGGACATGATCACTCGTGGTTCGTGCTGTCGCACCGCATCATCGAGAAGGAGTTCACGCTGTCGGGCAGCGAGCAGAACCCCGATCTCACCGGCAGGGATCTGCCGCTCCTCGTCCGCTCGCGCCTCGGCAAGGGTGCTGCGGGCCCGGTGCGGGCGTTCATGGATCACGGCGAGGACTTCGTGGTGCGTGACGATCTGGACTCGCTGCTGGAGGGGATGCGGGCGCTGCCCGGCGGCGACGTGCTCGACCCCGCCCTGGTGCGCGCAGAGCTCGACGCGCGCGACCGCGAGATCGGCAACGACTTCACCAAGGACGCGCAGATCGCGATGCTGCGCTCCGCACGCGCGTATCGCGGCGACCGGCTCGTCCGCACCGCTTCGCCGCACCGCATCCAGGACCCGAAGGCCGGTCCCCTCATCGCCGTCAAGCTGCACGTGCTGACGCGCAAGTCGCTCGGCGGCATCGAGACCGACCTGCAGTCGCGCGCGCTGGGCGCGGACGGTCAGCCGGTGCCGGGCCTCTACGCCGCCGGAGAGGCCAGCGGCTTCGGCGGCGGCGGCGTGCACGGCTACCGGGCGCTCGAGGGAACCTTCGTCGGAGGGTGCCTCTTCTCGGGCCGCGCTGCGGGTCGCGCCGCTGCCGCCTCGGTGTGACTACGCGCCGGTCGACCGCACCGGTGTGAGGCCCGAGCGCACGGGACCGCGCAGCAGGACATGACCTCGCGCGAGGCTGAGCCGCGTCCACGGTCCGGCCGTGCGGATCATCGCGTGCTCCTCGCCTCCGATGAACCCGAATGCGAAGGCCGCGAACGCGACGCCGAGCGGAAGCCCTGCGAGGTCGGCGTCGGGCGGCGACCACACGGCGGCGCGCAGGGCGCGGACGGCGTCCTCGCCCGGATCGCGCGGCATGCCTTCGGCCACGGACGCGATCCCCCACTGCGCACGTGCGGCGAGTGTCGCGGCGTCGAGGGTGCCGGCGTCCTCCCATCCGCTGCGCGGCGGTGAGATCCCCGCCCACGAGGCCGTGACGGCGGACTCGGGCAGCACGACGGCACGAGGATCGGCCGGGTCGGCGGTCAGCTCTGCGGCGGTGACCACGACATCGGTGACGAGCTCCGGGTCGACGGGCATCGCGCGCAGACCCAGCACGGTCGGTGTGGAATCGAAGAGTCCGCGCGGCGCGAGCGCCGCCCCGGTGACCACGAGCGTTCCGGCCTCGGCACGCAGGCGTACGGCTCCATCCGAGAGGGATGCCGCACGGCCGGCGAACAGGACGAGGTCTGCGGCGGTCTCGGCGTCCGCGAAGAGGAGGCGGTGGGGCATCCGCCCTAGACTACCGAGCGAGCGGCCGCCGACCCGAGACGGAGATCCTGTGACCGATGCCAGCCCGCGTCCCGCCGGGGATGAACGACCCGATCCGGTGACGGCGATGCTGACCGTGCTCGACCTGGCGGCCTCGGATGCCCGGACCTCGGAGGACATCTTCACGGGCATCTCGCACGCGATGCCGCTCGGGCGCGTGTACGGCGGGCAGGTGCTGGCCCAGTCGATTGTCGCCGCCGACCGGACGACACCCGACGACCGGTACCTCCACTCCACCCATGGCTACTTCCTGCGCCCCGGCGACGCGAGCAAGGGCATCACCTTCGCGGTGGACCGCATCCACGACGGGCGATCGTTCTCGACGCGCCGCACCCAGGCGTTCCAGGAGGGAGTGCCGATCTTCTCGATGATCGCGTCGTTCCAGGACACCGATCCGGGCATCGAGCATCAGTCGGCGATGCCCGAGGGGATCCCCGCTCCGGAGGACCTCCCCGACCTCGAGCAGGCCATGGTCGCCGCCCATCCTGCGTCCCAGCGGCTCTTCCTCGACCGCCCCGTCGAACTGCGGCACGTGCCGTCGCCCATCTACGTCGCAGTCGAGGGCGAGCACGTCGCCCACCAGGCCGTCTGGGTGCGCACGCGCCGCCGGATCGGCGACGACCCCCGACTGCATCAGGCCGTCATGGCCTACCTGAGCGACCTGACCATCCAGGAGCCGATC
>JAUHVN010000399.1 GCA_030425055.1 Actinomycetes bacterium
CTGGGTCGAGCAGCGCGAGGCCGCCGGCGAGCCCATCCCGGTGGCGGACGTCGCCGCGAGCTTCCGCGAGGCCGTCGTCGACGTGCTCGTCACCAAGGCGCTCGCGGCCTGCCGCGACCACGACGTGCCTCGCCTGCTGCTCGGCGGTGGGGTGATCGCCAATCGCCGCCTGCGCGACGTGGCGCTCGAGCGCGCGGCTGAGGCGGGGGTCGAGGTGCGGATCCCCCCGCTGTCGCTGTGCACCGACAACGGTGCGATGATCGCGGCGCTCGCGGCCGAGCTCATCATGGCCGGCCGCGCCCCGTCGACCTTCGGGTTCGGCGCCGACTCGACGCTTCCGGTCACCGACATCCAGGTCGCGGAGGGCACGACATGAGCGACGCCGGCAAGCCCGAGCGCCGCGACCCCGAGGTCGTCGCGCCGACTCCCGACGTCGACCGCACCGCGGATGCCTCACCGCTGCCCGGTGCTCATCGCGGGGGCTTCTCGCGGCTGCCCACGGCACCGGTGCCGCTCACCCAGCGCAGCGACGACCTCGAAGGCGAGGCCGATGTGCGGTGGGCCGAGCCCACGCCCGCACCCGCACGGGGCATCGCCGGCTGGGCGCTCGGGTTCTCGATCGTCGGGCTGATCGTCTCGATGTTCGTGGGGTGGGGCTTCCCCATCGGGCTCGTCGGCATCGTCTCGGCGGTGGTCGCTCTGCGGCGGCCGCTCGAGAGCCGCGCGATCGCGGCGTGGGCGATCGTCCTCGGCGGGGTGTCACTGCTGTACAGCGCCGGCTGGCTCGTGTGGGCCGCGACGCGCCCCGAGGTGCTGGCCGGCTGACGTTCCTCAGCGCGCCGACTCGACCCGATCGGCCAGGATCGCGACGCGGCGGTCGCCGAGCCGGGTCAGTAGCAGCGTCGCCTCGTCGTCGCCCTGCAGCTTGAGCTTGGTCCGCAGCGCTGCGGGGTCGACATCGACCCCCCGCTTCTTGATCTCGAGGGTGCCGATGCCGCGCGCGCGCAGCGCCTTCGAGAGGGCGGACGTGCTCGCCGGCAGCGCCTCGCGCACACGGAACGTCGAGACGAACGGGCTCGTGGACGCGGCATCCGCCGTGAGGTAGGCGATCCGAGGATCGAGCATGCCCGCTTCGAGCGAGCGCGCCACGTCGCCGATCAGGCGCGCGCGGATGACGGAGCCCTCCGGCTCGTGCACATATTCTCCGAGCTCGCGAACGGGTGCGTCCTGCGCATCGGATGCCGCGGTGAGCTCCCAGGCCCGCTCGCCGCGCGTGACCAAGGCGGCGCGGCGCACCCCCGGCCGTGCGAGTGCGCCCGACCACAGCACGAGTTCGACGGTCGAGCCGTCGGCGCTCACCCACTGCGCTTCGACGTCGTCGGGGAGGAGTGCGCGGTCCAGACCCGGACCGAGCTTCACCCCGCCGGGCATGCGCGCAGTCAGGTCGAAGACCCAGTCGAGCGAGGGCGACCAATCCTCGGGGCCGGTGCGGACGGTCTCGCCGTGCCCCGCGGTGCGGCGCGCGGGGTCGAGCCAGACCGCGTCGACGTCCGTGAGGTCGACGTCCTCGGCGCGTGCGCAGCGCACGGTCACGGTGTCGCCGAAGACAGCGAGGTTGTACGCCGCGATCGCCGCCGTCACCTCGTCGGCGTCGACGGCCTCGACGCGCAGTCCCAGAGCCGCGAGAGCGAGCGCGTCGCCCGCGATGCCGCATCCGAGATCGGCGACGCTGTCGAAGCCGGCGGCGCGGAACCGGCCGGCGTGATGTGCGGCGAGAGACAGACGCGTGGCCTGCTCGAGCCCCGCGCGCGTGAACAGCATCCGCTCGGCGTGTGCGCCGAACTTGCTTCGGGCCTTCACCCGCAGCCGCGCCTGCCCGACCGCAGCCGAGACCAGTTCGGGGGAGTGGCCGCCGCGCCGCAGTCGCGTGACGGCGGAGGCGACATCGCTGGTCGAGTCGATGTCGCCGAGCGAATCGAGCAGACGCAGACCGTCCGGGGTGAGCAGCGCGCTGAGCTCGGCCATCTCCATCCGATCAGCCTACGGGGGCCCGTCGGGCACCCGAATCGCCCACAGAGGATCCCCTACTGACCCCCTATACGCCACGGGGGGACCCCCGATGTCGTGGGAGGCGACCCGTTCCAGACTTCCTAGTACGAGCCGCTGACCCTCTCACAGAAAGAAGTCCGTCATGGCCGACAACAACGCGAACCTCCTCGGGTTCCAGACCAACACCGATCTGCTGTCCAACAACGATCTCTTCTCGGGCAACACCGACAACTCGGACAACTCGGACAACTCGGACAACGACTTCCTGTCCGGGAACACCGACAACTCCGACAACTCGAACAACTCGGACAACTCCGACAACTCCGACAACTCGGTCGACACCGATGTGGATGTCGAGGTCGAGTTCGAGGAGTCGTTCAACACCGACAACTCGACGAATGACTCGTACAACACCGACGACTCCATCAACGACTCGTTCCAGGTGAACGACTCGTTCCAGGACAACTCGGTCCACGACTCGGCGAACGACAACTCGATCAACGCGGGCATCCGCCAGTACAACGCCGGCTTCAACGACCTGAACCTGTTCGCCGGCGGCGCCGGCGGCGGC
>JAUHVN010000400.1 GCA_030425055.1 Actinomycetes bacterium
CTCCGAGCGGTGCGCCGAGAACACGTCGTGCGTGAGGTACTCGTCCTCGCGTCGCAGCGCGGATGCCACACCCGCGAGGGGGGTCGCCTCGTCGAACGGCAGTTCACGCTCGCCCTGGTCGCCCGCGCCGAGGAACTCGCCCTCCGGCAGGCCGAACGACCACGCGACGGCCGCGAGATCGTCGGCGGTCGTTGTCTCGTCGACCGAGACGCCGACGGTGGCGTCGTCGACCCACAGCAGCTGGTACCCGCGCTCGCGCGCACGATCGATCACGCGCTTCGCCGGACCGGGCGTGGTCACCCGGATCGTGTCGAAGAACGCGTCGTGCTGCACCGACAGCCCGTACTCGCGCAGGCGCACCGCGAGCGCCTCGGCCTTGCGTGCGACGTCGGTCGCGATGGCCCGCAGCCCGTCGCCGCCGTGGTACACGGCATACATCGCGGCCATGACCGCCAGCAGCACCTGCGCGGTGCAGATGTTCGACGTCGCCTTCTCGCGACGGATGTGCTGTTCGCGCGTCTGCAGCGCGAGCCGGTACGCGGGCCGGCCCGCGGCATCCTGCGACACTCCGACCAGGCGGCCGGGCAGCTGGCGCTCGAGACCGGCGCGCACGGCGATGTAGCCGGCGTGGGGTCCGCCGAAGCCGAGCGGCACACCGAAGCGCTGCGTCGTGCCCACCGCGACATCGGCGCCGAGCGCGCCCGGCGAGCGCAGCAGCGTGAGCGCGAGCAGGTCGGCGGCGACCACGACGAGGCCGTCCTGCGCCTGCACCGCCGCAATGACCGCGGTGGGGTCCCACACGTGCCCGGATGCCCCGGGGTACTGCACGAACGCGCCGAAGACGTCGACGTCGTCGGGCGCTCCGTCGCGTGCGAGGTCGACGACCCGCAGCTCGATGCCGACCGCGGCGGCGCGGTGCGCGAGCAGCGCCCGGGTCTGCGGCAGCGCGTCGGCGTCGACGATGAACACGTTCGACTTCGACCGCGACGCGCGGCGGGCGACCAGCATCCCCTCGACGACGGCCGTCGGCTCATCGAGCATCGACGCGTTCGCCGTCGCGAGGCCGGTGAGGTCGGTCACCATCGTCTGGAAGTTTATGAGCGCCTCGAGCCGGCCCTGCGAGATCTCGGGCTGGTACGGCGTGTAGGCGGTGTACCACGACGGGTTCTCGAGCACATTGCGCGCGATGACCGACGGTGTGAGCGTGTCGTAGTACCCGAGGCCGATCATCGGCCGTGCGGTGCGGTTCTGCGACGCGAGCATCCGCAGTTCGGCGAGCGCCTCGGCCTCGGTGGCCGCGGGCGGGATGTCGGTGGTCTCGCGTTCGACGACCTGGATCGACGCGGGCACGGCGGTCGCCATGAGTGCGTCCACGTCGGCGTAGCCGAGCGCGTCGAGCATCACGCGCTGCGCGTCGGCGTCGGTGCCGATGTGCCGCGCGACGAACGGACGGGTCACGCCTCGCCGCCGGTGAGCGCGACGTACGCCGCGCGGTCGAGCAGCTCGGCGACGGCGGCCGGGTCGACGGTGACCTTCACGAGCCAGCCCTCGCCGAACGGGTCGGAGTTGACGAGCGACGGGTCGTCGACGACGGCGTCGTTGACCTCGGCGACCTCGCCGTCGAGCGGCGCGTAGAGCTCACCGACCGACTTGGTCGACTCGATCTCGCCGCACACGTCCCCCGAGCTGAGCGCAGTGCCGGTGGCGGGCAGGTCGACGTACACGACGTCGCCGAGCTTGTCGGCGGCGTAGTCGGTGATGCCGATGGTGGCGACATCGCCCGACAGCGCGACCCACTCGTGCTCGGCGGTGTACTTGAGGGCGTCGAGATCGGTCATTTCTTCCTCCGGTAGAAAGGCGGGGCGGTCACGGTCGCGGGGATGCGCGTTCCCCGCACGTCGATGTGCAGCTCGGTGCCGACGGCGGATGCCGCGGGCGAGACGTAGGCAAGGGCGATCGGATGCCCGAGGGTCGGGCTGAGCGCGCCCGAGGTGATCGTGCCGACCTGCAGGGCGTCGTCGCCGGCGCCGTCGAACACGGCGTACCCGGCACGACCGGCGCGGCGGCCCTCCGACACCAGGCCGACGAGCACCGGCGAGTCGGCGGCGACGACAGCGGAGAGCGCGTCGCGGCCGACGAAATCGCCCTTGTCGAAGACCACCACGCGCCCGAGCCCTGCCTGCGCGGGCACGATGTCGCGCGAGAGCTCATGGCCGTACAGCGGCATCCCCGCCTCGAGCCTCAGGGTGTCGCGCGCGGCGAGGCCCGCCGGCACGAGGCCGAGCGGCTCCCCCGCGGCCAGCAGCGCGTCCCACAGCTCGCCGGCGGCGTCGACCGGCACGTACAGTTCGAAGCCGTCTTCGCCGGTGTAACCCGTGCGCGCGACGTGGACCGCAGCCTCCGTGCCGTCGGCGAGCGCGAACCGGGCGCCGACCTTGCGGTAGTAGCGCAGGTCGTCGAGCGCGCCGTCGACCCGCAGGTCCGCGACGGCATCGAGCACCGCCTGCGACACGGGACCCTGCACCGCGATCAGCGCCAGCTCGTCGGTGGCGTCGTGCACGGTCGCATCGAATCCGGCGGCGCGCTCGTCGAGCGCCTCGGCGACGGCAT
>JAUHVN010000401.1 GCA_030425055.1 Actinomycetes bacterium
GTACCCGGGGCCCTCGCGGTCGATCACCGAGGTGAGGATCTTGGCGAGGTCCTCGTCGTTCCACGCGAGCGTGACCTTCTTGCGCTGGGTCTCGGGGTCGATCTTCTCGAGCGCTTCGCGCCCGATGAAGTCATGGTCGAACTTCACGAACGAGCCGTAGCCGAGCTCCCAGGGGTTGAGGTAGTAGTCCTCGATGTCGTCCGAGACGAACGAGCCCGCGAGCGCGTTGATCGCCTCGTAGCTCTTCGGGCCCGACCACTCGCGGAAGCGCCGCTCGATGTCACCACCGGTGTAGATCGCCGGCAGCGGAGACGGGATCCAGCCCGACTCGAGCGTGTTCGACGAGTAGGCGCGGGATCCGCAGGGCTCGATGCCGAACTCGGCTCCGGCCTCGAGGATCGCCTCGCGGATCTTGCCGTGCTGCTCGTAAGGGCCCCAGAGCTCGAGGCCGGGCGCTCCCGCCATGCCGTGACGCAGGGTGCGCACCTGCTCGCCCGCGATGGTCATGTGGCCCATGTGGAAGAACTTGACCTTCTCGACCTCGCCCCCGGCGAGCTTCTCGATGATGGCCCACGCGTTCGGGCCCTGGATCTGGAAGCGGTAGTACTCGCGGTGCACCGCCTCGCCGTACGGCCGCGAGGGCGAGCGGTCGTCGTAGCGCACCTCGACGTCGTAGCCGCCGGTCTCGGCGTGGAACTGCAGCCAGTTGGCGGCCGGCGCACGCCCGACGTACACATACTCGTCCTCGGCCTCGTGGAAGAGGATGCCGTCGCCGATGACTCCGCCGGTCGACGAGGTGGGCACGTACTGCTTCGCGGTGTCGACCGGGAAGTTCGCGAAGCTGTTGATGCCCGTGTCACTCAGCAGCTTCAGCGCGTCGGGCCCCGACATGAAGAAGTTGACCATGTGGTGGGTCTGGTCGTAGAGCACGGCGGTCTCGCGCCACGCTTTCTGCTCTCGCCGCCAGTTGGAGAACTCGGCCGGAACGACCGGATAGATATAGGTGCCGAGCTTCGAGTCGCGCAGCATCCGCACGATGTCACCCCGCTCGTCCAGCAGCTGCTGAAGGTTGTCAGCCATGTCGTCCTCGACTTCCTCGTCAGAGATCCCTGAGGGGGATGCTACGTGTCGCCGTTTCCCTATGTCCAGAGGTATTCGGTCGCCAAGATTGTAGACAGAATCTTGACCATTCCGCTAGAGGTGTGGTTGCCTGACTGCGGATGCCGTCGATGGGGCGGCGATCCGATGGCCGAGCCCGGGAGTCGCGGATGGAGCTGGGAGTCGTCGTCACCGACATCGCGCGAGCGGATGCCGCGGTGTCGCGCGCCCTCGGCGAGCACGGCGTCGCGACGGTGCACGAGGCGATGGGTCGCACCGGACTCGTGGGCCCCGGCATCCGTCCCCTCCAACAGGGTGCGCGGCTCGCAGGGCCGGCGGTGACCGTGCTCTCGTGGCCCGGCGACAACCTCATGATCCACGCCGCGATCGAGCAGTGCGAGGCCGGCGACGTGCTCGTGGTCACCACCACCTCGCCGTCGTCCGACGGCGCCTTCGGCGAGCTGTTCGCCACCGCCCTGCAGCAGCGGGGCGTCCGAGCGCTCGTGACGACCACGGGCGTTCGCGACGTCGTCGACCTGCGCGAGATGGGCTTCGCGGTGTGGTCGGGCGGGGTCCACGCCCAGGGCACCGTCAAGGCGACCGCCGGCTCGGTCAACGTTCCGATCGTCGTCGCAGGGGTCACGGTGAGCCCGGGTGACGTGATCGTCGCCGACGACGACGGCGTGCTGTGCGTGCCGCGCGAGCGTGGCGCGGCAGTGCTCGCGGCATCCGATGCCCGCGTCGAGAAGGAGGCCGCCGATCGCGCGGCCTACCAGGCCGGCGAGCTCAGCCTCGACCGCAAGGGCCTGCGTCAGACTCTGGCCGATCTCGGTGTGCGCACGATCACGCAGGCGGAGTACCTCGATGGCGGCGACTGACCCGGTGCACGACGGCGTCCGCTGCATGCTCATGCGCGGCGGCACCTCGAAGGGCGGCTTCTTCGTCGCCGACGACCTGCCCGCCGACCCCGCAGAGCGCGACGACCTGCTGCTGCGGATCATGGGCAGCCCCGACCCACGCCAGATCGACGGACTCGGCGGCGCCCACCCGCTCACGAGCAAGGTGGCCGTCGTCTCGCCCTCGGCGGAGGACGGCATCGACGTCGACTACCTGTTCCTGCAGGTCGCCGTCGATCAGCCGGTCGTTAGCACCACCCAGACGTGCGGCAACATGCTCGCCGGGGTCGGCCCGTTCGCCGTCGAGCGCGGCATCGTCGCGGCCGGCGACCCCGAGACCACCGTGCGGATCCGGCTGGTCAACACGGGCGACACCGCCACCGCCGTGTTCGCCACACCGGGCGGGCGGCCCGACTACGACGGCGCTGCGGCGATCGACGGCGTGCCAGGGACCGCGTGCGCGATCGACCTCGAGATGGCGGCTTCTCCCGACAAGGCCCTGCTGCCGACCGGCAATCCGACCGACGAGGTCGCCGGCCACCGGGCGACGCTCGTCGACAACGGGATGCCGGTCGTCCTGCTGCGCGCCGATGACTTCGACGTCGCCG
>JAUHVN010000402.1 GCA_030425055.1 Actinomycetes bacterium
CGCGACGAGCGCGAACCTCGGGCCGGGCTTCGACACCCTCGGCCTCGCGCTGAGCATGTACGACGAACTCGTCGCCACCGAGCTTCCTGCGGGCGAGCTCGAGATCGACGTGACCGGCGAGGGGACGGGAGACGTCCCGCGCGACGACTCCAACCTCGTGGTGCGCGCCGTCGCCCGAGGGTTCGACGCCGCAGGGCGCGCGATGCCCGGCCTGCGCCTCGAGGCGCACAACGTGATCCCGCACGGTCGCGGCCTCGGCTCGTCGGCGGCTGCCGTCGTCGCCGGGCTGCTCGTGGCGAAGGGCCTGCTCGAGGGTGACGTCGATCTCACCGACGACCGGCTGCTCGCCCTCGCGACCGAGATGGAAGGTCACCCCGACAACGTCGCCCCGGCGCTGTTCGGCGGTCTCACCATCGCGTGGGGCGAGGAGAGCGGTCCCCAGCACAAGAAGCTCATCGTGCACCGCGGCGTCTCGCCGGTCGTGTTCGTGCCCGAGTCCCAGATGTCGACCTCGGTCGCGCGCAGCCTGCAGCCGCTGCAGGTTCCGCGCGAGGACGCGGTCTTCAACGTGTCGCGATCGGCGCTGCTCATCGCCGCGCTCACGCAGAGCCCCGAGCTGCTGCGCGCCGCGACCGAGGACAAGCTCCACCAGGGCTACCGCGCCCAGGCCATGCCCGAGACCGACCGGCTGGTGCGTGCGCTGCGCGCCGCGGGCTTCGCGGCGGTGGTGTCGGGTGCCGGCCCCAGCGTCCTCGTGCTCGCCGACGGCCCGGGGCGCCGACTCGAAGCCGCGCAGGTGGTGGCATCCGTTGCGGAGAGCCCGTGGGAGGCCCACATGCTGGCCGTCGACGTCAAGGGTGGTACAGTGAGGGAGTACGCGGAGGGTTCCACGTAGCACGTGAATCTGGGCCTCCGTCGCAATTCTGCGAAACCACCGCACAGCCCCCCACCCGCCGTCGGTTCCTGACCGTCATGCGGATGCCGAGCTTGTCATAGGCGGCTCGACCGGGCGCATGCAGTGCAGCGCACGCTGTGCGGTCGTGCATCAATCGTTCGTTTCACAAGGGAGAACTCGTGGAGTCCATCTCCGAGATCCACACCGTCGACACGCCTGCCGCCGAGCGCACGGAAGCGCCGGAGGCGTCGTCGAACCAGACCGCACCGGCCGCTGAGAGCGCACCGGCCGCCGAGCAGTCGTCGTCGCCCGACGCCTCAGGCGACGCGCCGGCCGAGGCAACGGCCGCGCCCAAGAAGCGCGCGCCGCGTCGCGCCAAGAGCGCCCCCAAGGACGCCGAGGCCGCGGATGCCCCCGCCGAAGCGGCCACGTCCGCCGACGCCGCCCCCGCGGCCGCGTCGGGCGATGCGGCAGCCGGCGACGAGGGCGGCGAGGCGGCTCCGGCCAAGAAGCCGCGGGCGCGCACCTCGAAGGCCAAGGCCAAGCCCGCCGACGATGGCGCCGCGACGGACGCGGACGCGTCGGCCGCCCAGGGCGACGACAACGCCTCGAAGGGCGACGAGAAGCCCGCCGACGCCGGCGACGCGCCGCAGCAGGCGGCATCCGACTCGTCGTCGGAGCAGAGCGAGGAGGGTTCGGGCCGCAGTCGGTCGCGCAGCCGCTCGCGCAGCCGCAACCGCGGAGGTGGCAACGGCAACCAGGGCCAGGGCGGCAACCAGGGCCAGAACAACCAGGGCGGCCAGAACCAGAACGGCGGCCAGAACCAGAGCGACGGCGACGACGACGGCGCCCAGCAGGGCGGCGGCCGCGGCCGTCAGCGCAACAAGCGCCGCGGTCAGCAGAACGGCGACGAGTTCGAGACCGAGATCGGCGAGGACGACGTCCTGATCCCGATCGCCGGCATCCTCGACGTGCTCGACAACTACGCGTTCGTCCGCACCACCGGCTACCTGCCCGGTCAGAGCGATGTGTACGTGTCGCTGGGTCAGGTCAAGAAGTACAACCTGCGCAAGGGCGACGCCGTCGTCGGCGCGATCAAGCAGCCGCGCGAGGGCGAGCAGTCGAGCCGCCAGAAGTACAACGCGCTCGTCAAGGTCGACGCGATCAACGGCCTCTCGGTCGACGACGCCGCCACGCGCGTCGAGTTCGGCAAGCTCACGCCGCTCTACCCGCAGGAGCGCCTGCGCCTCGAGACCGCACCCGAGAAGCTGACGCAGCGCATCATCGACCTCGTCGCGCCCATCGGCAAGGGTCAGCGCGGCCTAATCGTCGCACCGCCCAAGGCCGGCAAGACGATCGTGCTGCAGCAGATCGCGAACGCGATCGCGACCAACAACCCCGAGGTGCACCTCATGGTCGTGCTCGTCGACGAGCGGCCCGAAGAGGTCACCGACATGCAGCGCACCGTCAAGGGCGAGGTCATCGCCTCGACCTTCGACCGTCCGGCCGAGGACCACACCACGGTCGCCGAGCTCGCGATCGAGCGCGCGAAGCGCCTCGTCGAGCTCGGGCGCGACGTCGTCGTGCTGCTCGACTCGATCACGCGTCTGGGCCGTGCGTACAACATCTCGGCGCCGACGTCGGGCCGCGTGCTGACCGGCGGCGTCGACGCATCGGCGCTGTACCCGCCCAAGCGCT
>JAUHVN010000403.1 GCA_030425055.1 Actinomycetes bacterium
ATGAGGAGACCCCCGGCGAGCGCACCATCGATGTGCACGTGCGGCGTCTGCGTGCGAAGCTCGGTCGCTACGAGGACATCGTCCGCACCGTGCGGGGCGTCGGCTACCGCTTCGACCGGCACGCCGACGTCGTGATCCGCTACGGCCACGGCACCCCCTCGCCCGACCGGTTCTGAGCAACCCGGGCGTCCGAGCACGATGTCGGCCGACGGCGCGTAGGGTGGCGACATGACGACCTCGCTGCGGACCGGCGTCGGCTCCCGCACGCGAGCCCGGCCCGTCACCGCCGCAGACGCGCGTGACCCGCGGCCCGCGCACGACCCGCCGCTCGAGACGGTCTACCGGCCGCGGCACCCGCTCGACCTGGCGCGCACGCTGCTGATCCACCGCCGGGGAGCCGGCGATCCCACCCACTCGACGGACGGACCGGTCATCTGGCGTGCGGCCCGCACGCCGCAGGGCATCGCGACCCTGGCGGTCCGAGCGCACTCCGACGGCGTGCGCGCCGCCGCATGGGGACCCGGAGCGGACTGGGCGCTCGACCAGCTGCCCGCGCTGTGCGGAGCGCGCGATGATCCCGCGGGCTTCGATGCCACGCGGCATCCCCTGATCTCCGAGGCACACCGACGCAACCCCGGCCTGCGTCTGAGCCGCAGCGACCTCGTCTTCGACGCGCTCGCGGGCGCGATCATCGAGCAGAAGGTCACGGGCATGCAGGCGTTCGCCGCCTGGCGGCGCCTGGTGACGTGGTGCGGCGAACGCGCACCCGGACCGACACCCCGGCCGATGTTCGCACCGCCGTCGATCGACGGGTGGCGCGGCATCCCCAGCTGGACGTGGCACCGTGCCGGCCTCGAGCCGCCGCAGTCGAAGGCGATCGTCGCGGTCGCGCGGCAGGGCGCGGCCGTCGTCGCCGCCATCGATCGCGCCGTCGACGGCGAAGCGGTCGATCGCGTGCTGGTGAGCCGACCGGGCATCGGCCCGTGGACGTCGGCCGAGACCCGCATCCACGCCCTCGGCGACCCCGATGCCGTGAGCGTCGGAGACTTCCACCTCGCCCACGAGGTCGGCTACGCGCTCACCGGAGCCCGCGTCGACGACGACGGGATGCTGCGTCTGCTGGCGCCCTGGGCGGGACACCGCCAACGTGTCGTGAGGCTCATCGGGCTCAGCGGTGTGCGCGAACCGCGCCGCGCGCCGCGTTTGCATGCCGAGGATCACCGCGACCGGTGACACGCACCCTGCCGGGCGGGCAGGATGGACGCATGCTCGAACAGATTCAGAACCTCCCCGATGGCGTCATCGGCTTCAACGCGACCGGCAAGGTCGAGGCATCCGACTACACGACGGTGATGGATCCCGCGATCGACGCGGTGATCGCCGACGGCGGCACGATCAACTGCGTCTACGTCATGGGCGAGGGATTCGAGGGCTACACGCTCGGCGCCGCGTGGCAGGACATGCTGCTCGAGGGCAAGCCGCACCACGTGTGGGGCCGCGCCGCGCTGGTCACCGACGACCACGCGATGGCGTCGATCGTGCACGGCCTCGGGTTCCTGTTCCCCGGACAGCTCAAGGTCTTCCCGGTGTCGGGTCAGCAGGATGCGATCGCGTGGGCCGCGGGCGGCGAGCCCTGAGCGGATGGCCGAGAACGGCAAGGGCTGGCCGCGCGGGCGCCTGCAGTGGATCTTCGGCACGTGGCGGGGGCGCACCCCCGACATGAACGACGAGGACGACAACGGCGCGCGTCTCTAGGACTCGTCAGGCGTAGTACAGGGCGACCGCGCGCCCGTCGATGTCGCGCACGTCGACGGGCGTGCCGTACAGATCGGCGAGCACCCCTGGACGCATGATGCCCGCGGGCCCGTCGTCGGCGACCACCCGGCCGTCGCGCATCGCCACGATGCGGTCGGAGTGCGCCGAGGCGAAGTTGATGTCGTGCATCACGACGACGATCCGCTTGTCGAGATCGTCGGCCATGCGCCGCAGCAGCCGCATGATGTCGACCGCGTGGCGAAGGTCGAGGTTGTTGAGCGGTTCGTCGAGCAGCACGTAGCGGGTGTCCTGCGCCAGCACCATCGCGATGAACGCGCGCTGCCGCTGCCCGCCCGACAGCTCGTCGAGGAAGCGCGCGCGCAGGTCGCCGAGATCCAGGTAGGCGAGTGCCCGCTCGACGGCGTCGCGGTCGTCAGCGCCGAGCCGGCCCCCGGCGTGGGGGAACCGACCGAACTCGACGAGGTCCTGCACGGTCAGCCGCGCGGTCAGATGGTTGTCCTGCCGCAGCACCGCGAGTCGGCGTGCGAGGTCGCGCGGCGGCGCGGTGGCGACGTCCTGCCCGTCGACGGCGACGCAACCGGCCGCCGGCGCGATGAGGCGCCCGATCGCCGAGAGCAGCGTCGACTTTCCGGCTCCGTTCGGGCCGATGATGCTCGTCACGCCGACGTCGCCGAGCGCAAGCGTCACGTCGTCGAGCACGACGTGCGCGCCGTACCGGTGGGTGAGGTGGTCGACGGTGATCATCGGGCGCCCTTTCGCAGCACGAGGAAGAGGAACAGGATGCCGCCGGCGAACTCGATGACGA
>JAUHVN010000404.1 GCA_030425055.1 Actinomycetes bacterium
TCGTCAGACACCGAGATCAGTCCGTCGAGCTCTTCGCGCACGCGCTTGTACGCGAGCTGGCGCTCGGCGGGCGTCGCGGCCTGGTCGACGGCGACGGTGAGCAGCTGCTTGGCGGTGTCGAGACGCTTGCGCTCGACGGCGCTGAACGCCGAGTCGCGCAGGCGTCGCGCGTCGCGCTCGGCGACGTCGAACGCGACCTCGAAGTCGGTGACGGCGCCGCGGTACTCGGCGAGCTGCTCGGTCGTGAGCTTCGCCTTGGCGGATGCCGGACGCAGCCCGTCGGCCATGCGCTTGGCGCGCAGGAACGCGGCCGTGAGCGGCTGGCGGCCGTCGCTCATCGCGGGGAACGCGATCATCTTCGCGACGTCGAGCTCGTACTCGAGCCAGCGTGCCGTGACGGCGTCATGGGTCGCGAACAGCCGCTCGAGCTGGGTCGGCTGAGTTTCGGCCGCTTCGGTGTCGCCCGGCGGGGTGGTGGCCGTCGGCCCGGTCATCGGCGTGAGCGCCGCGGCATCCGGTGCGCCCTTGCCGCGCGCGGCGGCCTGGGCGGCTTTGAGTTCGGCCTTGGCGCGCATCATCTCGATGCGTCGCCGGTGACGGCTGCGCGCACCGCGCTCCCACGCGCTGCCGGCGGCGCCGAGCACCCCCATCAGGGGGAAGATCAGCCACCAGTAGCTGCCGAGGAAGGTGAAGAACGGCTCCACCCTGTCATGCTAACCGGCGGGCGCGGAGCCTCGCCGGGGGCGTTCGGCGCGGTCGGACCGTGGGCTGGTCAGCTCGACCGCGGCAAAGCGCGGATGGTTCCGCGCCGCACTCGTGTTTCGGCGCGGCCGAACCAGGCTCGCAGTCGCGTCGGCGTCAGCGCAGCGGGTCGACGAGCGGGCCGATCCAGCCGGGCACGGGCCACGTCGCGGTGCGCGGCAGGGCCGCGCGGGCTCCCGCGGCGCGCTCGGCCTCGGCGAAGGCGAGCTCGAGACGCCGCACGGCGTCGCGGTACTCGACGTAGAGCGCCGGGGTGATCTTGGCGGTGGGTGAGGCGGGGCGCAGTTCGCCGGCATCCCGCATCGCGCGCAGGAAGGCGTGGGTCGTCGGGTACTGCGCGTCGATCATCCGCGGGTACGCCAGGGCCTTCGCGGCATCGGTCTCGTACTCGAGCCAGCCGGCGCGCACGGCGTCGTGCTCGGCCATGAGCGCCTCGAGCGGCAGGGGGGTGTCGGCGGACCGCGAGCGCAGCCCGTCCCATGCGGCCTTGACGCGGCTGCGGCTGGCGCGCAGCGCGAGCGACGCCGACTTCTCGGCCTGCTTGGCCAGCTGCAGCGCCTGCCGCGCCTCGAGCTGCGCAGCGGTCACCGGACCTCGCGAGCGGGCGACGAGCACCTCGGCGCGGGCCGAACGGACGCGACCTCGCGCGGCGACCAGAGTGCGATACGCCTGCGCCTCCTCGTGCCGCGCGGCCTCGAGTTCGAGGCGACGCGCGCGGCGGCGGCCCGACGTCAGCACGGTGTATCCCGCCACTCCGGCGCCGACCGCCGCAGGCACGACCCACAGCCACCAACCGGCCAGGAGGAGTTCCATGAGCCCATGGTAATCGCGATATAGCGCGTTGTCAGCCGAACAGCAGAGCGAAGACCGTCGCGCCGCCGCCGACGAGGATGAGCGAGACGATCACGACCCAGGCCACGACCTTGACCCGCCGCTGGCGGGTGTCGTTGAAGCCGCTGTACTCGTCGTCGTCGGTGGTCATGCGCCCATCCTACGACGCGTGTGTCCCACCGCCCTGGGCCTCACACCGCCGAGGGCTCGGCGATCGTCTCGCCGAACGCGGCCGGCAGCGTCGCGCGCGACAGTCCGCGCAGCTCGTCGGCCGACACGGTGAAGACCCCCTGCACCTCGAGCGCGGCGGGATCGCCGTCGGCTGCGGCATCCGTCACGCCGATCCGCAGCACCGGGTAGCCGCGGCCTTCGCACAGTCCACGGAACTTCACGTCGTCCTCGCGGGGCACCGACACGATGACGCGGCCGGTCGACTCAGAGAACAAAGCGGATGCCGCATCCACGCCGTCGCGCTCCATGATCTCGGTCAGCCACACCCGCGCGCCCACGCCGAAGCGAATGACGCCCTCGGCGAGCGCCTGGGCGAGGCCGCCCGACGACAGGTCGTGCGCCGACGAGACGAGCGACTGCTGCGAGGCCGCTTGCAGCAGCTCGGCGAGCTTGCGCTCACCCGCGAGGTCGACGGCCGGCGGGCGACCGCCGAGGTGGTCGTGCACTGTCGCCGCCCACTGCGAGCCCGACAGCTCGGTCGAGGTGACGCCGAGCAGGTAGATGTTCTCGCCCGGGTCCTGCCAGCCCGACGGGATGCGGCGCGCGACGTCGTCGATGATGCCCATGACGCCGACGACGGGGGTCGGGAAGATGGGCTGGTCGCCGGTCTGGTTGTAGAACGACACGTTGCCGCCGGTGACCGGGATGCCGAGTTCGAGGCATCCGTCGGCGAGGCCCTCGACTGCGCGCGAGAACTGCCACATCACCT
>JAUHVN010000405.1 GCA_030425055.1 Actinomycetes bacterium
GTAGCGGAACCTCACGTCGCGGAACTCGATCGCCGCCGCTGGTCGGAGGATCGCGTCTCGGTCGGAGGCATCCGCGTCGATCGTCCGACCGGAGGCGGATTCTCCGACCGCGGTGTCGGTGACGGAGGCCGCGATCGCGGCATCCTCCTGGGTCTCGGTCGGCAGGTCGAGCACCTCCTGGATGCGGCCGAGCGCGCCGAGGGCCTGGCTGACCGACGTGATCGCGCCGAAGAACGATCCCAGCGGCGCGATCAGCATGAACAGGAACATGATGAACACGACCAGGTTCGCGATCGTGAGGGCGCCGGTCGCGACGCGGTAGCCGCCGAGCCCGATCACGACCAGCAGCGACACCTGCAGCGCGATGCCCGCGATCGGCACGACCAGCGCCGACACCTTGGCGATACGCACGCCGACGCGGTACGCCTCGGTCGCCTGCGCGGTCACGGCGTCGACCTCGCGCGCGGTGGCGCCGGCGGCGCGCACGGTGCGGATCGATCCGACGGCGCGCTCGACGCCCGACGCGAGGGCGCCCACCTTCTCCTGCTGCTCGGTCGACGCCGAGCGGATGCGGCCGCTCAGGGTGACGACGCCGACGACCGAGACGCCGATCACGACGACGATGATCACCAGCAGCAGCGGATCGATGATCGCCATCGCGATGAGCGCACCGATGAACAGCAGCGCATTGCCGACGGTGTCGGCGAGGCCCTGAGTGAGCGCGGCGTACAGCAGCGTCGTGTCGGAGCCGACGCGCGAGACGAGGTCGCCGGTGCGGCGCGCGTCGAACTCGCGGATCGGCAGGTGCAGGATGCGGGCGATCAGCCGCCGCCGACTCGAATAGACCACCGCGGTGCCGGTGCGCTGCAGCAGGTAGTGCTGCCAGCCCGAGATGAGCGAGGCCAGCACGACGAAGCCGACGAGGGCCCACAGCAGCAACCCGAGGTCGACCTGGTTCTGCACGCGGTCGATGACCTGGCCCACCAGCAGCGGCTGGACGAGGGATGCCGCGGCGCCCAGGATGCTGAGTACGACGACGATGGCGAGCGTGCGCTTGTGCTCGAACAGGAACGGCAGCAGCTGGCGCAGGCTAGCGCGCGGGCCGTCGTCCTTGGCGGAACGTCGACCGCGGCGCGGGCGGGCGTCGGTGGAAGCGGACATGCGGGTGCGACCTCGGTTCTGCGGGGAGAGCGGCCTGCGGTGTCGTCGCGCGGCCTCCCTACGACCGTACTTCGTGTGGCGGTGTCGCCGGGTGGTCGTACAGTAGTGCGGTGCCCGAACCCGTGATCGCCGCCGCGAACCTCGTCAAGGCCTACAAGGTCAAGCAGAAGCCCGACTTCCTCGCGGTCGACGGGCTGTCGTTCGAGGTCGCGCCCGGCGAGTCGTTCGGCCTGCTCGGCCCGAACGGCGCCGGCAAGTCGACCACGATGAAGATGATCGGCGCCGTCTCGACGCGCACGAGCGGCGACCTCAGCATCCTGGGCCTCGATCCCGACCGCCACGGTCCCGAGATCCGCTCGCGACTGGGCGTCGTGCCCCAGCAGGACAACCTCGACGGCGAGCTCAACGCCCGCGAGAACCTCTACATCTACGGCCGCTACTTCGGGCTGCCCGGCAAGGTCTGCCA
Organism: Actinomycetes bacterium; assembly: GCA_030425055.1. Lineage (GTDB taxonomy): Bacteria > Actinomycetota > Actinomycetes > Actinomycetales > Microbacteriaceae > Microbacterium. Next base: position 1,628 of record JAUHVN010000405.1, read on the forward strand.
CGAGAAGGCCGACGAGCTGCTCGCCTTCGCCGCCCTCGAAGACAAGGCGAAGTCCAAGGTCGACCAGCTGTCGGGCGGCATGAAGCGGCGTCTCACGATCGCACGGGGCCTCATCAACGACCCCCGCATCCTGCTGCTCGACGAGCCGACCACCGGCCTCGATCCGCAGGCGCGCCACGTGCTGTGGGACCGGCTGTTCCGCCTCAAGGAGCGCGGCACCACGCTGGTGCTCACCACCCACTACATGGACGAGGCCGAGCAGCTGTGCGACCGCCTCATCGTCGTCGACAAGGGCCGCATCATGGCCGAGGGCACGCCGGCGTCGCTCATCCGCGAGCACTCGAGCCGCGAAGTGCTCGAGGTGCGCTTCGGGTCGGCGCGCAACGAGCAGGTCGCTCCCCAGCTCGAGGGCATCGGCGATCGCGTCGAGGTGCTGCCCGACCGCATCCTCGTCTACGCGCACGACGGCGAGGCCGCGCTCGAGCAGGTGGTCGCGCGCGAGCTGCATCCGATCACGTCGCTCGTGCGCCGCTCGAGCCTCGAAGACGTCTTCCTGCGGCTGACCGGAAGGTCGCTGATCGAATGAGCGACGACGCGGCGGGGCGGATGCCGCAGGCCCCGGCATCCGAGACCGGCGCGCCGTCGCTCGACGAGCTGCGCGCCGAGGCGACGGCATGGGGCCGCAAGCCCCGGGCGTTCGGCACGCTGTACGTCGCCGAGCACATGGTGCGGGCGATGCGCGCCTACGGCTGGACGATCCTCGTCGGCGGGCTCGGCCGGGATCTCGATGACCTTCTTCACGGCCCACTCGTCGCCGTCGCGATACCAGGTCCAGATCGACGAGGAGAGATCTTTCAGGCTGATGACGCAGCCGACGAAGCCATGGGCC
>JAUHVN010000406.1 GCA_030425055.1 Actinomycetes bacterium
CGCGGCGGACGAGGCGTACTGGACCCCGCGGGGGTATTCCGCCCGAGCGCCCATCAAGTTCGCGTCGCGCATCGACACCCCGCAGGCGGGCTCGCGCGTCGACGCGGGCACGGTGGCGATCGCCGGCGTCGCATGGGCGCAGACGGTCGGCATCGAGCGCGTCGAGGTGAGCATCGACGACGGCGACTGGCAGGAGGCGACGCTGTCGACGCCGGTGAACACCGACACGTGGGTGCAGTGGATGCTCGAGTGGGATGCCACACCGGGCACGCACTACGCGACGGTGCGCGCCGTGAACCGCGACGGCGAGCTGCAGGTGCAGGACCGCGCCCCGATCGCTCCCGACGGCGCGACCGGCTGGCAGCGCATCCTGGTCACAGTGGTCTGAGCCCGACCGTCATCGTCACTCCGCGACGATGACGTCGACCTGGATCTCGGCGGCGAGACGCTCGAGATCGGCGGCCACATCCGCCAGGTCGACGGATGCCGGTACCCGCGCGATCACGGTCGCCTCGAACAGGCGACCGCCGAACATCGCCGCCTCGCTGGTGTGCGTCGTCATGCGGTCGATGCTGAGGTCGTGGCCGCGCAGCGTGGCGGTCACCTCGCGGACGATGCCCGGATGGTCGTTGCCCAGCACGGTCAGCTCGATCTCGCGGTCGGCCGCGGCAGCGGCATCCGCCCCACGACCGGCGTGCACCGCGACGGTGAGCCCGTCGATGTGCGACAGCGCGGCCCGCAGGTCGTCGACGCGTTCAGGGGTGACCGACACCTCGATGACGCCCGCGAAGGCGCCGGCGAGCTCGGCCAGCTCGCTGTTCTCCCAGTTGCCGTCGTGCGCATCTACGATGTCGGCGACCGCGGCGACGAGACCGGCGCGATCGTCGCCGACGACGGTGAGGACGAGAGAGGTCACCCGTTCAGGGTAGCCGTTGGAGCGCCGCGATGGCGGGCAGATCCGGCTTGGCCCAGTCGACGGTCGTGAGCTCGTCCCGCGCCAACCACGACAGCCGATCGTGGTCGGTGCTCGCGGTCGGACGGGCGCCGGCCAGTCGAGCGCGGAAGCACACCAGCCGGATGACCCGCCCGTCGACAGCGGTGTCGTCGATCGTGAACAGTCGCAGCCCGCGAAGCTCGACGCCGAGCTCTTCACGGATCTCGCGTCTCAGCGCGCGTCGGGCGGACTCGCCGGGCTCGACCTTCCCACCGGGGAACTCCCACGCGCCGGCCGCGGCGCGTCCCGGCGCGCGGCGACAGGCGAGCACGGCGTCGCCGGCGACCACGATCGCGGCGACGACCACCAACGGGGCTGCGGTGGTCACCGGCCTAGAGTTCGCCGGGAGACATCGCCTGATCGTCGATCTCCTCGACGATGCGGCGGGCGCGGCTCGGAGCGCCGGGGCGACGCGGCGCGTACACGACGAGCGAGTGGAAGACGAAGCGCACGACGAACGCGACGGCGAGGGTGATCGCGGCGGCGATGACCGGCAGGAAGTGCCACGACTCGACCATGAGGGCGATGATGGGGATGCGGATGAGCGCCTCGGCGTTGTTGAACGTGAACGACTTCGCGAAGCGCACCCAGACTCCGGATGCCTCTCCTCGCATGTCGTGGAAGACGAAGCGCTCCTGCAACAGGAAGTTGCCGATGATCGTCGTCTCGGCGCCGATGATCGCCGCGATGATGTAGTCGACGCCCATGCTCGTGAGCGCCCACATGATGGCGAGGTTGACGATCGCGCCCAGCCCGCCGATCACGGCGAACAGCGACATCTTCCCGAAGCGCAGGGCGGTCAGTTGCGCGAGGAAGTGCCAGCCCTGACGCAGCGTCGCCTTGGAGTCGCCCGCCGACCGATGTGCGAAGTCGAACGGCACCTCGGCGACCCGCAGGTTCTTGCGGGCGAGGATCTCGAGCAGCACCTTGAAGCCGCGCGGCTTGAGCGGGGCCCCGTCCAGGCAGCGCCGATCGATGAGGAAGAAGCCCGTCATGGGGTCGGTGACGGTCGCGAGCCGGATCGGGAACATCGCGCGCGTGAGCATGGTCGACAGCTTCGAGACGAGGATGCGGCGCTTGTCCGCGAGACCCCCCGTCGCCCAGCCGCCGGCGTAGCGCGAGGCGACGACGATGTCGACGTCGCCCTGCTCGAACCGGGCGAACAGATCGGGGATCGTCTCGGGCGGATGCTGCAGGTCACCGTCCATCACGAGGCACGCGTCCGCCTGCGCTGCGGCGATGCCCGCCATCACTGCGCCCCCGAGGCCCCCCGTGGGGCGATCCCGGTGCAGGAGCCGCACCGGCACGTCCGCGGTCTCGGCTGCGGCGCGGATGATGTCGGGAGTGGCATCCGTGCTGTCGTCGACGAAGACGATCTCGGCATCGATGCCCGCGAGCGCGTCCGAGGCGCGCCGGATCAGCTCCGCGACGTTCGGAGCCTCATTGAATGTGGGGACGATGATCGAGAGCTGCACCGCGTCCCATCGTCGCATGCGCACGGCCT
>JAUHVN010000407.1 GCA_030425055.1 Actinomycetes bacterium
CGTGCGGGGCGGCCGGTACTCCAGCGGCGCGGCGAGCGTCGCGCGCGCGGCCTCGGCGGCGTGGGCCCAGCCGGGTTCGGGCGCAGCCGCGATCCGTGCGAGCAGGTACGGGGGGACGATCGCGTGCATGCATCTCACGCTAGCGGCGGTCGCCGACGCCGGAGGGCGCAGCGCGCCCGTCGGAGGAAGCCGCTCCGGTCGGAGCATCCGGCTGGAATCCTCCGACCGCCGAGGCATTCTCCGACCGGCGGGGAGCCCGCGGCGATCAGCGCCGGCGGGGGGCCTGCGGTCAGGACAGGCCGGGGTCGATGACGGGGATGGATGCCAGCAGCCGTCGCGTGTACGACACCTGGGGTTCGAGCAGCACCTTCTCGGTCGGGCCCTCCTCGACGATGCGGCCGTCCTTCATGACCACGACCTCGTCGCACAGGTTCTGCACGATGCCGATGTCGTGAGAGACGAGCAGCAGGGTCATGCCGTCGCGCTCGCGCAGCCGCGCGAACAGGTCGAGGATCTGCGCGCGCACCGTCACGTCGAGCGCCGACAGCGGCTCGTCGCCGACGAGCAGTCGCGGACGGTGGACGATCGCACGCGCGAGCGCGATGCGCTGACGCTGCCCGCCCGAGAACTCGTGGGGGAAGCGATCGGCCATGTCGGGCTCGAGCCCGACGTCGGTCAGCACCTCGCGCACGCGTGCCCGCCGGTCGCCGTCGATGCCCAGCGCCCACAGCGGCTCGGCGACGATGCGCCCGACGCTCATGCGCGGATCGAGTGATGCGTACGGGTCCTGGAACACGATGCCGGTCTGCCGGCGCAGCCAGTGCAGCGAGCGCGCTGGGGCGGTGGCATCCACGGGTCGGCCGTCGAACTCGACGGTTCCGGCCGTCGGGGTGTCGAGTGCGAGCAGCAGGCGCACGAGCGTCGACTTGCCCGAGCCCGACTCGCCGATCAGGCCGAGCGCCGACCCTTCTCGCACGTCGATGTCGGCGTCGTCGAGCGCCGTGGTGACGGGGCGCTTGGCGAAGGCCGCCGGCCGCGGGCCGGGGAAGCGGCGGGTCAGGCCGCGCGCGCTGAGGAGCATCCCGCTCACGGTTCTCCTCCCGGTCTCCACAGCGTCGCCGTCGCGTCGCGCAGCAGCCCCTGCGTCACCGGCGACTGCGGTTCGGTCAGCAGCTGCGACACCGGCGCGTCCTCGACGACGCGGCCGTCTTCGAGGACGATGCCGTGCGTCGCGATCTGCGAGAGCACGGCGAGGTCGTGCGTGATGAACACGAGCGACATGCCGTCGTCCTCGACCAGCGACAGCAGCAGGTCGAGGATCTCGGCCTGGATCGTGACGTCCAGCGCGGTGGTCGGCTCGTCGGCGATGAGCAGCTTCGGCCGGCAGGCGAGCGCCATGGCGATCGCGACGCGCTGGCGCTGCCCGCCCGACAGCTGGTGCGGGTACCGCGTGACGATGCGCTCGGGATCGGGCAGCGCGACGCGGGCGGCCTCGTCGACCGCGCGGGCGGCGGCATCCCGCCTCGAGACGTCCTGGTGGATGCGGATCGACTCCGCGATCTGACGGCCCACGGTGCGGATCGGGTTGAGCGCCGTGCGCGGCTCCTGGAAGACGATGCCGATGTCGTCGCCGCGCAGCCGGGCGAGCTCGCGATCCGAGAGGCCGATCAGCTCGCGCCCGTCCCACCGGATGCTGCCGCCGGCCACCGCGCCGTCGGGCAGCAGTCCGAGCACGGCGAGCGCCGTGAGCGACTTGCCCGACCCCGATTCGCCGATGAGTCCCACGCGAGCGCCGTCGGGCACGTCGAACGAGATGCCGTCGACGACGCGGCGTGCGCCGATGTCGATCGTGAGGTCGCGCACTTCGAGCGTCATGCCACCACCTCCGGCACGTGCGTCCGGGCCTCGCGATCGCGGCGGCTGAGCGTCGGGTCGGTGGCTTCGCGCATGCCGTCGCCGAGCAGGTTGAGCCCGAGCACCGTGAAGGTGATCGCGAGTCCGGGCCACAGCACCGACAGCGGGTAGACCGTGATGTACTGCTGCAGCTGCGCCAGCAGCAGTCCCCAGCTGGGCTCGGTCACGGGCGCGCCGACGCCGAGGTAGCTCAGGCCCGCCTCGGCCAGCACCGCGACGGCCATGCCCCAGCTGAGCTGCACGATGAAGACGGGCGCGACGTTGGGCAGCAGGTGGCGCACGAGGTTCTGCGTCGGCGTGAGTCCGATCGCGCGGCCGGCGAGCACGAAGTCGCTGTGGAGCACGCGGCGCAGCTCTGGACGCGTGACGCGCGCGATGTTGACGCCGAAGCCGATGCCGACCGACCAGATGACCACGCCCAGCGATCCGCCCCACACCGCCGAGATCATCATCGCGATGATGAGCACGGGGAACGCGATGAGGATGTCGACGAGCACCGCGACCGACTCGCGCACCCAGCGAGCGGTGAGTGCGCCGAGCGCCGCCAGCGCGATGCCGATGACCGTGGCGACGACGCCCGCG
>JAUHVN010000408.1 GCA_030425055.1 Actinomycetes bacterium
ATCCGGGCGACCTGCGCACGCTGTCGACGAAGATGACCGGCCTGCTGGACACGATGCGCGGCCTGCTGCTCGACTCGCAGTCGTGGGACCTCGGCGAGCCGATCATCGTGTGGGCGTCCGAGGATGTCGTGCCGTATCTCCAGCAGAACGCCGAGATCCAGCAGTCGGTGACCATCGGCCAGAGCAACGACGTGGTCCCGACCATCGGGATGCTGCAGTCATTCTTTCAGCAGTACCTGTCGGACCGCGCCGTGTTCGTCCCGCTCTCGGGTCGCTACACGAACGCCAGCGGCACGGTGACGAAGATCGCGACGGCGCAGATGGGATTCGTTGTCCCGCCGACCGGCAACCGCAAGTACGGCGCCGCGACCCTCATGCCGGGCGACGGCACCGGCAAGGTCGTCGACGTCCGCACCGAAGAAAACCAGCGGTACGGCGGCGGCGGTCACGACATCTTCGCCGATGCCTACTACAAGGTCGAGCGCCCGTCGTACAACTCGGGCAACGACGCCGCGATCCTCTGGACTGGGGTCCTGTCCTGATGCGCTACCGGATCACACGTGATGGGTACGCACTCGCCGTCGACGGCGTGGTGCATGTGGGTGGCGAGTTCGCCGCCGATCTCGACTCGCTGCCCGAGTGGAGTGCGCTACGCGGCGCGCTCGCGCGGGGGGACGTCGAGCCCGTCACGGATGATCCGGCGTCGACCACCGTCTCGGAGCCTGCCGCAGAGCAGGACGCCGGGACGGCACTCGGCGACATGACGCGCGCTGAACTCTGGCGCATGGCTCGCGGGCGCGGGCTCACCGATGGGCTCTCGTACCGCACCGCCACGGCTGACGATCTGATCGCTGTGCTGGGGGCTGACGATGGCGAGTGACTACGGTGTCGATTCCGATGCGGTCGCATCGTTCGGGCAGGGTGTCGCGTTCTCGACGACGACCACCCCGACCGCCGCGCAGGTCACTGCATGGATCGCGCGGGCTGCGCTGCGGTTCGATGCGACGGTCCGTGCCGCTGGCGTAGACCCGACGACGCTGCACGCCGACACCACGTCGGAGGGGTACGCGCTGGGCTACGACTACGTCGTGCGCTCGGTGGCTGCCGACTCGATGCAGAGCCGCAACGGTCGCCCCACCGACCTCGCACGGGCATACCGCGAGCGCGCGGACGAACTGCTGCGCGAGGTGCGCACGTGGGCGGCTGCGCTCGGCGACGCGCGGGCGAACGCAGACGGCACGCCCGGACTCGTCAACTACCCGGTGCGGTCGTCGTCTGACACCAGCGCGACGGCTGACTCGGCGTTCTTCGCCAACGCGCGCGGGCGACTCTGATGCGCGGGCGCGGTCTGCGCCTCGAGGTGCGGGACAATCTCGGCGACCTGGTCGACGTGATCGAGTACGCGATCAGCGGGCTGAATCGGCTGGATCGGAAGATCGAGGCTCGAGGGGGGCACAAAGGCTCGGACTCTCTCGGCTCGATGTGGGCGGAAGACTGGCGCGAGTCGCGCCGTCGTCACTTCTTGACGCAGGGTCGCAGCAACGGCACGCCGTGGCCGACCTACGACGAGACCGCCGAGCGCGAAGTCTACGAGCCGATCAAGGCATCGATCTTCGGGCGCGAGATGACGCCCGCCGACGTCCTGCGGTGGCGGGGCGGCAAGCGCGGCGGAGGTGTGGGCGAGGACCGACTGTTCCGGTCGTTCACCATCCGCCGAGCGCGCGGCAACGTCGAGCGCATCCGACGCGCGCAGTTGGTCGTCGGGTCGTCGCTGCGGTACGCCGGGCGCCACGATCAGGGCGCAGGGCGCGCGCCGCGCGAACTCGGCGGGCACGCCATCCCGCGCCGCCCACTGGTCGCCATCGGTCGAGATACGCGACGACGGCTTGAGGACAGTGCGATCAAGTACGCCGCGGCGCTGTCGGCTGACTTCGGCGTGCGGTCGGAGAACCTGCCGCCGCCCAGCATGCGGAGGCGATGACGATGGCAGTCGGGACACCGAGCATCACCCACACCGAGGCGACCGTGCTACTGGCATGCCAGGCAGCGTTGCGCGCGAACCTGTCGACGTACCTGTCCGCGCTGGGCACGGCGCGCGGGCGCACGTACACCGCGCCCGAGTCTGCCGACGTGTTCATCACGGATGAGCCCAGCCCGAACCACGGGTGGCCCGCGGTCGGACTGCACCTCGATGGGTCGTCACGATGGGATGCCACGGCGGGCGACGTCTACGAGGTCGAGACGCCGATCCGTATCGAGATCGCCACGGGTGCAGACAGCACCGACGCCGAGACGCCAGAGGAGCAGTACATCGCCGCGATTGACTACGCGCACGCGGCGGCGGCATGCCTCGCGCGATACCTGCCCGCGCAGACGGTCGGCGGCGCATCGGTCGGGATCGGTCGGTGCGACGTCGAATCGACCGACGCCCAGCCCAGTGTGTGGGAGGATCCCGACGACGGGTGGGTGATTCGCGTCA
>JAUHVN010000022.1 GCA_030425055.1 Actinomycetes bacterium
CACGCGCTGCATGTGGTGGGGCAGCTCGCCGAGGATCTCGCTGATGGGCCGGTACTCCAGGTCGTTGCGGATGCGCCCGAGCGCCCGCAGCACCGTGTTCGAGTGGCCGACGCGGTCGGCGCGCGGGTCGATCGCGCTCATGCATCCCTCGGCCTGCGAGATCGAGAAGATGATCGACCGCGGGAAGAGCCGGTCGAGCAGCAGGAACTCCGCCGCGTTGCGCGCGCTCGGCATGCCGCGGTACGTGCGCAGGTACGCCTCGTATGCGCCGCACGAACGCAGGATCGTCGTCCACGACGGTCCGGATGCCTCGGTGAGAGACCGCGTCGCCAGCAGGCGCGCCGTCATGTCGGTGCGTTCGATGCTGCGGCCGAGCGCGAAGAACTGCCACGCCTCGTCGCGGCTGGTCGACGAGTCGACGACCCCGACCGCGAGCGCGGCCCGCTCGTGCACCCACTGGAAGAACTCGTGCGTCTTGTCGGCGTGCAGGCGTCGCGGCATCCGGGCGTTCGTGGTGTTGAGGGTCTCCCACAGCTCGGTCGAGACGATCTCGCGCGCGCGGCGGGCGTTCTCGCGCGCCGCGGCGAGCGCGTACGCGATGCTCGCCGGGTTTCCGCGGTCGACGGCGAGGCGCTGCAGCACGTCGTCGCGCCGCACCTGATCGAGACCGCTCGGCGGGAACGAGCCCATGACGCTGAGAATCGAGCGGCACGCGGTGTCCTCGTCGATCCACGGGTCCTCCAGCAGCAGCTGCAGGTGCACGTCGAGGATGCGCGCGGTGCCGTCGCTGCGCTCGATGTAGCGGCCGATCCAGAACAGGGACTCGGCGATGCGGCTCAGCATCCCGCACCCCCCTCATCGCTTTCACCGTGAGACTGCATCGGATCGCCGAGACCGTGGGTGCCCGCCGCAGTCTCGGCCGACGGATGCAGTCTCAGCGAAGGGGTGGGGGCCGACGAAGGGTCGGATGCCTCGTCCTGCGCGGCCTGCTGCTGCTGCTCCTGCTGCTCAACACGCGAGCGCGGGCGGTCCTGCGGCGAGTGCGTCGGCTCGGACTGCGCGTCGTAGATGATCGGGATCGCGGCGGTGATCGCCGCCTGGTCGGCGACGAGGCCGGCGAGGCCGCTGCCCTGCCCGTACTCGACGTGGCCGGGGGCCGAGCCGCCGACGATCCAGGTGTCCTTCGACCCGCCGCCCTGCGACGAGTTCACGACGAGCTGACCCTCGGGCAGTGCGACGCGGGTGAGACCGCCGGGCAGCACCCAGACGTCCTCGCCGTCGTTCACGGCGAACGGCCGCAGGTCGGCGTGACGCGGGCGCATCCCGTCCTCGACGAGGGTCGGGATGGTCGACAGCATCACGACGGGCTGCGCGATCCAGCCTCGCGGATCGGCCAGCAGGCGCTTGCGCAGAGCGTCGAGCTCGGCGGGCGAGGCATCCGGCCCCACGACCAGGCCCTTACCGCCAGAGCCGTCGACGGGCTTCACCACGAGCTCGTCGAGACGGTCGAGCACCTCTTCGAGCGCACCCGGATCCTCGAGCCGCCACGTGTCGACGTTCTTGAGGATGGGCTCCTCGGCCAGGTAGTAGCGGATGAGGTCGGGCACGTAGGTGTACAGCAGCTTGTCGTCGGCGACGCCGTTGCCGACCGCGTTGGCGATCGTGACGTTGCCCAGCCGCGCGGCGAGCATGAGGCCCGGGGCGCCGAGCATCGAGTCGGCGCGGAACTGCAGCGGGTCGAGGAAGTCGTCGTCGACGCGGCGGTAGATGACGTCGACGCGCTTGGGGCCGCGGGTGGTGCGCATGAACACCTTGCCACCCACGCACAACAGGTCGCGGCCCTCGACGAGCTCGACGCCCATGAGGCGCGCGAGCAGCGTGTGCTCGAAGTACGCGGAGTTGTAGACACCGGGCGTGAGCACGACGACGTTGGGGTCCTCGACCCCGGGCGGCGCGGAGGCACGCAGGGCGGCCAGCAGCTTGTTGGGGTAGTCGCCGACCGGGCGCACCCGCATCGACACGAACAGCTCGGGCAGCGTCTGCGCCATGACGCGACGGTTCGAGATGACGTACGAGACGCCCGAGGGCACGCGCACGTTGTCTTCGAGCACGCGCATCTCGCCGTGCTCGTCGCGGATGAGGTCGATCCCCGCGACCTGGATGCGCACCCCGTTCGCGGAGTGGATGCCGGCCGCCTGGCGGTAGAAGTATTGCGAGGACGCGATGAGTGCGGCCGGCAGCACGTCGTCGCGCACGCAGTGCTGGCGGCCGTACGCGTCGTCGAGGAACGCCTCGAGCGCCTTGACGCGCTGCTGCACGCCGGCCTCGACCCGCGACCACTCGTCGTAGGTGATGACGCGGGGAACGGCATCCAGCGGGAAGGGCCGCTCCTCACCCGCGAAGTCGAACGTGACGCCCTGCGCGAGGTACGACGTGGCGAGCGATTCGGTGCGCCCGCGCAGCTCTTCCTGCGTCATCTGCGCGAGCGCCTGATACAGCTCGCGATACGCCTCACGCGACTCGGCGGGGGCTCCCGGATGCGACGGACTGCCGAACATCTCGTCGAAAGCCGGGACTCCCGTCACCGTCTTGCGCGGCGCGAGCGTGGAACCGTATCCGTCGAAGAGGTCGCCCATGTGCCGAGCCTAGTCCGGGCCGTGTTGCCGTGGTGTTACCGGTGCGCCGAGCGGCGATGTGGTGTATTTTCCGGCGCCCTCCCGCGGTTCATCGGTCGCCCGTGCACGCCGATCCGCGCTTTGCACGTGCATACGCGACGGATGAAGGACCGGATGCCGCGAGATGTCCTCGTTCCGTCACATCCGGGGCGCCCGGGGCGCGGCATCCCGATCTAGGCTCGCGGTGTGAAGACGGGGGTGCGCCTGCGAGCCGCCTCGGCAGGGATGGCCGCGGCGGTGCTCGCCGCGGGGGTGGGAGAGCTCGCCGCGGCCATCGTCGCCGCCGCGTCGAGTCCGTTCGCCGTCGTCGGCGGGAACCTGATCGACCTCGCGCCGCCGTGGGCGAAGGACATCGCGATCGCGTGGTTCGGCACCGCCGACAAGATCGCGCTTCTGGTCGGCATCGCGATCGTGATGCTCGCGGTGGCCGCCGGCGCCGGCATCCTCGAGGCGTGGCGGGCGCCGTGGGGAGAAGTCGTGATCGGCCTCGCCGCCGCCGTGGGCATCGTCGTCGCCGTGACGCAGCCGGATGCCACGGGCATCGCGTGGCTGCCGTCGGCCCTGGCCGGCATCGCCGGCGTGATCGCGATGCGATTCCTCGTGCGCCTCGCGGTCAGGTCCGCACCCGGCACGCAGGCGGACGACCCGCCCGCTGACACCGAGGTGCCGCGCCGCCGCTTCCTCGCGTGGACGGGAGCAACCGGGGTCGTGGGCGTGCTCGCGCTCATCGGGGGCAACCTCGCCCGGGCCGGCGAGCGCGCCGTGACGGCGGCCCGCGACGCACTCGGGCTGCCCGCGCCGGCCGTGACGTCGCCGCCCGTTCCCGCCGGCGCCGAACTCGACATCCCGGGTCTCGCCCGCGTGATCACGCCGAACGACGCGTTCTACCGCATCGACACTGCGCTCGTCGTGCCCGAGGTCAACCCGGCCGACTGGTCGCTGCGCATCCACGGCATGGTCGAGCGCGAGGTCGTGCTGTCGTGGAACGAACTCGTCTCGCTGCCGCTCGAAGAGAGCCACACGACGCTGACGTGCGTCTCGAACGCCGTCGGCGGCACCCTCATCGGCAACGCCAAGTGGCTGGGCTACCCGATCCGCGAACTCCTCGCGCGCGCGGCGCCGACCGCCGACGCCGACATGGTGCTGTCGACCTCGATCGACGGCTTCAGCGCGTCGACGCCGCTCGACGTGCTGACCGACGACCGCGCCTCGATCCTCGCCGTCGGCATGAACGACGAGCCGCTGCCGATCGAGCACGGCTTCCCGGTGCGCATGGTCGTGCCCGGCCTGTACGGCTACGTGTCGGCGACGAAGTGGGTCGTCGACCTCGAGGTCACCCGCTTCGACCGTGCGACCGCCTACTGGACGACGCGCGGCTGGTCGGCGCGCGGCCCCATCAAGCTGCAGTCGCGCATCGACGTCCCGCGTCGGGGGCAGGGCCTCAAGGAGGGCGAGACCGTCATCGCCGGCGTCGCATGGCACCAGCACGTCGGCGTCGCCGGCGTCGAGGTGCAGATCGACGAGGGCGCGTGGATACCGGCATCCCTCGCCCCCGCCATCTCGGACGACACGTGGGTGCAGTGGAGCATCCCGTGGACCGCCACCGAGGGCAGCCACCTCATCCGCTGCCGCGCCATCAGCGCGAACGGCGAGGTGCAGACCGAGCAGCGCGCCAGCCCGGCACCGGACGGCGCCACCGGGTGGGACGAGCGCTTCCTCGACGTGTTCGCCTGACCGCGGGCTGCGCCTGAGCGCGCGCCGCCGCGCCGCGCCCCGCGCGAAGCTCGCAGAATTGCGCGAACTTCGCAGAATTGCGCCCGATCTCTGCGGACTTGGCGGGATTCTGCGAAGTCGGGATGCCGCACGCGCGCGGCCCCGAACCAGGTCAGTCGGCGAGCACGACCTTGAGCTGCTCGATCGCCCAGTCCAGCTCGGTCGCGCGGATCACCAGCGGCGGCGCGATGCGCAGCGTCTGGCCGTGCGTGTCCTTCGCGAGCACACCGCGCGCGAGCAGGCGCTCGGCCACCTCGCGCCCGGTGCCGACCGCCGGGTCGATGTCGATGCCGGCCCACAGGCCTGCGATGCGCACCGAGGTCACGCCGTGGCCGACGAGCTCGCCGAGCTTCGCCTCGAGGTGCTCGCCCAGCGCCGTCGCGCGGGTCTGGAACTCGCCGGTCTGCAGCATCTCGACGACGCGCGTCCCGACTGCGGCGGCGAGCGGGTTGCCGCCGAACGTCGAGCCGTGCTCGCCGGGGCGGATCACCCCGAGCACGTCACGGTCGGCGACGACGGCCGACAGGGGCAGGATGCCTCCGCCCAGCGCCTTGCCGAGCAGGTAGACGTCGGGCACGACGCCCTCGCGGTCGCACGCGAAGGTCGTCCCCACCCGGCCGAGCCCCGACTGGATCTCGTCGGCGATGAACAGCACGTTGTGCCGGTCGCAGATCTCGCGCACCGCGCGCAGGTACCCCTCGGGTGGGATGATGACGCCCGCCTCGCCCTGGATCGGCTCGATGAGGACGGCGGTGGTGTCGGGCGTGATCGCGGCCTCGATGGCCGCGGCATCCCCGTATTCCACCGAGACGAAGCCCGACGCGAAGGGTCCGAACCCGTCGCGTGCGACCGGGTCGTCGCTGAAGCCGACGATGGTCGTGGTGCGGCCGTGGAAGTTGCCGTTCGCGACGACGACCGTCGCGGCATCCGGTGCGATGCCCTTCACGCGGTAGCCCCACGCGCGCGCCACCTTGATGCCCGTCTCGACGGCCTCGGCGCCGGTGTTCATGGGCAGCACGAGGTCTTTGTCGCACAGGTCGGCGAGCGCGGCGGCGAAGATGCCGAGCTGGTCGCTGTGGTACGCGCGGCTGGTGAGCGTGAGCCGCTCGAGCTGCTCGGTCGCGGCGGCGACGATCGCCGGATGCCGGTGGCCGAAGTTCAGCGCCGAGTACGCCGACAGCAGGTCCAGGTAGCGCTTGCCCTCGACGTCGGTGACCCACGCCCCCTCGCCGCGCGAGACGACGACGGGCAGCGGGTCGTAGTTGTGGGCGAGGTGCTGCTCCTCGGCCCCGATCACGCGGATCGTCGCGGTGTCGAGGGTGGCCTGTCGCGCGGTCATCGTGCCGCCTTCCGAAGTTCGAGCGTGCAGCACTTGATGCCGCCGCCGCCGAGCAGCAGCTCGGACAGGTCGATGTGGACGGGGGTGTAGCCGCGCTCGCGCAGCTGGGCGTCGAAGCCGGTCGCGCGGGGCGAAATGAGCACGTTGCGTCCGTCGCTCGACGAGTTGAGGCCGAAGACCGCGCCGTCGGCGTCGGACACGCGGATCGCGTCGGGGTAGCGCTCGGCGAGGATGCCCTGGCTGCGCGCGTCGAAGGCATCCGGCAGGTAGGCGATGTTCGCGCGCTCGACGCCGCCCGGGCCCTCGACGGGGTCGAGCACCGATACGGCGGTGTCGAGGTGGTAGAACCGCGGGTCGACGAGCGTGAGGCTCACGACCTCCTTGCCGAACACGTCGTGGATCTCGCGGTGGCTGTCGCCCGTCGACCGGAATCCGGTGCCCGCGAGGATCGTGTCGCCGACGAGCAGGAAGTCGCCCTCGCCCTCGTTGGTCTGCTGCGGCTCGACGACCTCGAAGCCGTTCGCCGCGAACCACTCCATGAACGCCGGTCCCTCGGGCTGACGCTCGGCGAAGCGGAACTTCGCGCCGTACGCGATGCCGTCGACGAGGAATCCGCCGTTGGCGGTGTAGACCATGTCGGGCAGCCCGGCGAGCGGGTTGATGAGGTGCACGTCGTGGCCCAGCGACACGTAGGTGTCGTAGAGGGTCTGCCACTGCCGCACCGCGTTGGCGGTGTCGGTCGGGTTGGCGGGCACCATCCACGGGTTGATGGTGTAGCTGACCGTGAAGTGCACGGGCTTGCACATCAGGTACGTGCGGTGCTGCTGGATGCGGGCGCCGGATGCCTCGGAGGTGGCGGCGGGCGCGGTGTGCTGCGTCGACATGGAGCTCCTTCGGGAGGGGCGGCGGACGCTGTCCAGAGGCCCGGCGGGGCTGCGGAAGCCGTCGACCCGGGCACGCCGCATCCATTCTCGCATGAGCCACGGATGGGCGAAGGGCTGCAGAAACCTGGCACGGCGCCGCCGGTCTCTGACGCCATGCCAGGTTTCTGGCGCCGTTCTTACCGCAGCCTCACTCACTGCGCGGTGCGGGGTGTCCGCGGGGACATTCCCTCGCCGGCCTTCGGCCGGCTCCGCCGATCCCGATGCCAGCCCCGCGGACACCCCGCACCGCTGCGCTCGCCTACAACCGAGGTCAGGCGGTGACGACGACCTTGCCGAGCGTGTGGCCGGCGTCGACGTGGGCGAGCGCGGCGCCCGCCTCGGCGAGCGGCCACGTGCGCTCGATCGCGGGGGTCAGCTCTCCGGATGCCGCGAGCGCGACGAGCCGGGCGAGGATGCCGGCATCCGCGACCGCCGTGAACGCGCGCAGCGGCCTCTTCGACCCGATCGAACGGAGGGATGCCGCACCGAGCCGCGGCAGCGGATCGAGCAGCCCGTCGGCGGGACTGCCGATGAGCACGACGCTGCCGCCGTCGCGCACGAGGGCGCGCAGGGCGGTCAGCGGCGCCGTCCCCGCGATGTCGAGCACGGCGTCGTACGCGCCCGAGCCCAGCTCGGGGGATCCCGGCTGCACGGTGCGGTAGTCGAACGCACGTGTGGCGCCGAGCCCCTCGACGAGGTCGCGGCTGCGCGCGCCGGCGAGGGCGTCGACCTCGGCGCCGCGCAGCGCCGCGAGCGCGACGGCGTACGTGCCGACGCCCCCGGATGCTCCGATCACCAGCACACGGTCGCCCTCCCCCACGCCGGCACGATCGAGCGCCTGCCACGCGGTGCCGCCGGCGAGCGGCAGGGCGGCCGCGGTCTCGGCCTGCAACGCGGCGGGCCGGCGCACGAGCTGCTTCACCGGGGCGATCACGTACTCGGCGAGCCCGCCGCCGGGCAGCTCTCCGACGACCTCGTCGCCGACGGCCCAGTCGGCCACCCCCTCGCCCACCGCGACGATCGTGCCGGCGACGTCCATACCGAGCACCGGACGCTTGGGGCGCCGCAGCCCGAACGCGAGCCGCACCATGCGGGGCTCGCCGCGCATCAGGTGCACGTCAGCGCTGTTGAGGCTCACCGCCCGCATGCGCAGCAGCACCTCATCGCGGCCGGGCACCGGCACGTCCAGCCGCGCCGCCGTCACGACGTCGGGCCCGCCGTAGGCGAGCTGCCGCCACGCGGTCATCGTCGTGGGCACGGCCGGCACGACCGGCACGGCCGGCGCGGCATCCGTCTTCTCGTCCATCTCAGTCCTCCGGGTACTGGAACAGGTCGTCGAGGCCGACGCCGAACGCGCGGGCCAGCTGGAAGGCGAGCTCGAGGGTCGGCGAGTACCGGCCCTGCTCGATCGCGATGAGCGTCTGGCGCGTGACGCCGACCTCGCGGGCGAGCTCGGCCTGCGTCATGCCGGCCCGCTCGCGCACCGCGCGCAGCGAGTTGGTCACCTTGGTCGGGCGCACCATCACTGGAACCCCCGCCGGTAGGCGACCAGCCGGGCGATGCCGCTGAGCGATGCCGAGAGGAAGAACCCGAGGTAGATGGCGTTGCCGATCCAGAACCACTCGGCCTGCACCATCGCGAGCACGAGGCCGCCGAGTCCGCCGAGCGCGAGCAGCGACTGGCCGACGCGGTCGCCGAACCACTCGATCTCGCGGTCGCGCTGGTCGGCCCGATGCTCCTCGTCGGGGTCGACGGCACCCGCGACGATGCCCCACACGATGCTGAGCGCGATCGACAGCACGATCGCGCCGACGATGACCCACACCATCGGCCAGACCCAGTCGATCTCACCGACGGGGGTGGAGCCGAGCTGCGGCAGCACGATGGCGAGGTAGACCGCCGTGCCGACGACGCTCGCGATGAGCTGCGACCAGATGTTGCGCTCCGAGTAGCCCACGGCGCACCTCCGATGTCTAGAATCCTTTACATCGGTCAGGATGCCACGGGCTCGCGCCTCGTGTCAAGAATTCTTTACATCAGTGGTGCGCGGCGTCGTCCCCGTCGGCCTGCATCCGCGCCATGTACTCCTTGATCGACGGCATGAGCTCGAGCCGCTCGCGGTAGAACGTGTTGACGAGGTTCACGACCTGCGTGCGTGCGGCGACGACTTCCGCCGAGCGCGCGTCCGCGGCATCCGGGTCGTCGAGCGTGCGCCGCAGCCGCAGCATCGCGGCCACGAGTTCGGCCTCGGCCTCGCCGTCGAGGGTCTCGACGATCTGCAGCACGAGCGCGTCGGCCTGATCCTTGACCTGGGCGATCGGGATCGACGATCCCTCCTGCGCCGCGTTGTCGAGCGTGCTGATGAGCGACCACACCTGGTACAGCGTCGTCGCCGGCTCGTCGAACAGCTCGCGCACGAACGCGGCATCCATGTGCCGACCCGACAGCCGGAAGATGTTGTACATCCGCTTGGCGGCCTTGCCGTAGTTGAGCTGGTACGTGAGGTACTTTCGCACCTCGCCCTCCAGGGCGGCGACGTAGTCGTCGAGCGCGTCGTCGCTGACGAACTTCGCCACCTTCGCGAACGTCGGCACCGAGTCCGCGTCGAGGTACACCTCCTGGAAGTACGCGTCGAGGTAGCCGTCGAGCGGCGTGATCGTGCCGTCGGGCGCCTCCCACGTCACGTCGATGACGTTGCTCGCGTTCGACAGCCCGCCGCGATCGGGATCGGTCACGACCCAGTCGAGCTTGCACCAGCCCGGGTCGAGGGCGACCTCGTCCCACCGCAGCTCGAGCGCGCCGTCGGCGGTGTCGACGACCTGCACGCCGTCGCGGATCTCGGCGAGGGTCCAGCTGATGGGGCTGCCCTTGCGCACCTCGCCGCCGCGCACGACGCCGTCGACCGCGTGGCTGCCGAGCTTGGCCTCGAGGAACTGGAAGGTCGGCCCCTGCACGTGCGACAGCACGTGGTCGCGCATGAGCCGCGCCATGACGGCGCACGCCTCTTCGCGCGTGGGGGTCGCGATGTTGAGCCGCTGGAAGAAGTCGGCATCGCCCGGATAGGTCTGGATCTTCGACTGCGCCGCCGAACCCGACAGGGCGAGCGCGCTCTCGGCGCCTTCGCCGGTGACCTCGACGATCTCGCCGATGCGCCGGAACCGCACGATGTCGTGCGGGCTGAAGTCGAGCATCGTCGGCCGGTACCCGTAGGTGCCGCTCTCGACGTCGACCAGCACGTCGGCCGCGTCGGCGGCCTCGGCGCTCTCGGCCGCGATCGCCGTGAGCCAGTTGAGGCTCTCGTCCTCGTCCATCTCGACGCCGAGGCGCCTGGCCGACTCGATGATCGTGCGCAGTTCGGTGCTGTGATCGGTCTCGGCCATGGCGCGCTCCTCGCGTGCGGTGTCGGTGTCAGGCGGGATGCCGCTGCGCCCTGATCCGCCGGAACAGCTCGGCCTGGTCGCGGGCATCCCCGAGTGCATTGTGCGACAGATGGCGGCCGTCGAGATAGAGGGGCGAGAGAACGCGCATGCTCGTCTCGGCCCACGTGCCGCCCGATGCGCCCATCGCGTACGCCTTGATGTCGAGCGCGGAATGGCCGAACGGATTGCGCCCCAGGAAGCGCCGGAAGTAGTGGTCGACGAACATCCAGTCGAACACCGCGTTGAAGGCGACGAGGATCGGGATGCCGCCATCGGGCGTCACGGCGTCCACCCACGCGTCGAACATGGCCATCGCCGCATCGGGCGCGACGCCTTCGGCCGACAGGTGCTCGATCGACAGTCCGCTCACGGCGAGCGACTCCTCGCGGGCGTTATCGGTGAGCGGCTTCAGCTCGACGTAGAACCCGGTGTCGGGCGCGTCGACGAGGCACGCGCCGATCGACAGCATCGAGTACTCGGCGGGGTTGGGCCCCGCGGTCTCGACGTCGACGCTGATGAAGGTCTCGCGCGCGGTCATATCACCGACTCGCTCCACGCGTCGGGGTTGCCGAAGCGGTGGGCGGTGATCGTCACCGACTGCTCGCGCAGGAACGGCAGCAGCTCGAGGCGCGCCGCGATCGTGACCTCGTTGTCGTAGACGGCGATGTCGGGGTCACCGCCGGTCCGCTCGGCGAGCGCGCGATGGAGGCCGGCAGTCGTCGAAGCCGCACCGACCAGCCGCACGCGCCCCGCGCCCGCGACGGCGATGCGCTCCAGCCATTCGGCGTCGCTCTCGACGTACACCGCGACGCCCTGATCGCTGAGCGCGCGGCGCACGGTCGCGGGAAGCCCGACGGGTGCGCTCACCGTGAGCTCCGACCCGGCGCGGATGCCGGCGATCACCACGCGCAGCAGGGCCTGCCACGAGGCATCCGCCGTCGCCCGCACCGTGACCGCGGGGTAGGCGCGGTAGCGGAACAGGTTGCGCTCGACGCCGAGCCGCGAGACGTCCTTGACCTGACCGAACTCGCGGTCCCACGCGATGGCGTCCGACAGGGCGCCACGGCGCAGCCACTCGAACGCGGCGTAGTCGAGCGACGGCTGGGCCGCCTCGATGACCGACGTGATGCGCGAATCGAGACCCCGCAGGTGCAGCGTC
Organism: Actinomycetes bacterium; assembly: GCA_030425055.1. GTDB lineage: Bacteria > Actinomycetota > Actinomycetes > Actinomycetales > Microbacteriaceae > Microbacterium. The sequence continues at coordinate 11,289 of JAUHVN010000022.1, forward strand.
GCCGACGAGGCCGCGCCCGTCGACGCGCGCCACGACCCCAGGCCGATGAGGTAGTTGGGCCCGCCGGCCTTCGCACCCGTGCCGACCGACGAGCGCTTCCAGCCGCCGAACGGCTGGCGCTGCACGATCGCGCCGGTGATGCCGCGGTTCACGTAGAGGTTGCCGGCCTCGACCTCGTCGAGCCACTGCGCGAGGTCGTCCGGGTCCTGCGTGTAGAGACCGGCGGTGAGGCCGTACGCGACGGCGTTCTGCAGCGCGATCGCCTGCGTGAGCGACTCGGCGTGCATGACGCCCAGGACCGGGCCGAAGAACTCCTCGAGGTGCACGCGCGAGCCCGGCTGCACACCCGCACGGATGCCCGGAGTCCAGAACCGCCCTGACGTCTCGGGCCCGAAGTCGAGCGGATGCGGCTCGACGAGCCACGACTCGCCCTCGTCGAGAGTGGTCAGCGCCCAGTCGAGCTTGCCGTGCGGCACCTCGATGACGGGGCCGATCTCGGACAGCGGGTCGGACGGCGGGCCCACGCGCAGCGACGTCGCCGCGTCGACGAGCTGGCGCGCGAACCGCTTCGAGCGCCCGACCGGGCCGACGAGGATCGCGAGCGACGCCGCCGAGCACTTCTGGCCGGCGTGGCCGAAGGCGCTCTTGACGAGATCGGATGCCGCGAGGTCGAGGTCGGCCGACGGCATGACGATCATGGCGTTCTTGCCGCTCGTCTCGGCGAGCAGCGGCAGCTCGGGCCGCCACGAGCGGAACAGCGCCGCGGTCTCGAACGAACCGGTGAGGATGACGCGGTCGACGTCGGGATGCGACAGCAGCCGCTGGCCGAGCGCCCCCTCGTCGATGTCGACCAGCGCGAGCACGTCGCGGGGCACACCGGCATCCCACAGCGCCTCGGCGACGACCGCGGCGCAGCGTCGGGCCTGCGGGGCGGGCTTGAAGACCACGCCCGACCCCGCCGCCAGCGCGGCGAGCACGCCGCCGGCGGGGATCGCGACCGGGAAGTTCCACGGCGGTGTGACCACCGTGAGCTGCGCCGGCACGAAGACCGCACCGCTCACGCGGTCGAGTTCGCGCGCCGTCGCCGCGTAGTAGTGCGCGAAGTCGACGGCCTCACTCACCTCGACGTCGGCCTCGGCGAAGACCTTGCCGGTCTCGGAGCCGGCGACCTCGATGAGCTCGCCGCGCCGGGCCTCGAGCATCCGTCCCGCGGCCGCCAGCACGGCCGACCGTTCGACGGCGGGCCGGCTGCCCCACTCGGCGCCGGCGGTGCGCACGCGCGCGATCGTCCGTTCGAGGTGTGCGGGATCGTCGATGCGGGCCTTCGCGATCGTGGCATCGCCCGCCGTCGACGTCTCGATGCGGGCCAGGATGCCGTTCGCCCACGCGCGGTTGGCCGGCAGGGCGGGATCGGTGTCGGGGGTGTTGCGGAACCCGGGTGCGCCGGCGGCGGGCGCACGCCCCTCGCGCGGGGCGAACGCCGCAGTCTCGACGAACGCGTCACCGCCGAACAGCTGCTCCTCGACGCTCGGCTGGATGGGGGTGGTCTCGGTCGCGGCAGCAGAGCGCGCGATGTCGATCACGGCTTCGGTGAGCGCATCGTCGGTGCCGGATGCCACGGCGCGCGCGGCGCGTCGGCCGACGGCCGGTTCGTCGGCGACACGCGTCTCGGCATCGCGATCCTGCACGCGGCGGGGGCCGAGGTGCAGCTCGGGGTCGCGCGCACGGTCGAGCGATGCGAGGAAGCGGTCGCGCTCGCGCGCGAACATCGCGGGGTCGTCGGCCAGGTCGAACGCGGCGGAGAGGAAGTTCTCGCTGGACGCGTTCTCTTCGAGCCGTCGCACGAGGTAGCTGATGGCGACGTCGAACTCGTCGGGGCGCACCACCGGCACGTACAGCAGCACGTGGCCGACCTCGCGCGCGACGGCGGCGACCTGGCCCTGCGCCATGCCGAGCAGCATCTCGAACTCGACCCGGTCGCGCACCCCGCGCTCGCCGGCGAGCAGCCACGCATAGGCGACGTCGAACAGGTTGTGGCCCGCGACGCCGATCCGCACCGCGGCGGCGTTCTCGGCGGTCAGCGCCTCGTCGAGGCACCGCACGTAGTTGGCATCCGAGTCGAGCTTGCTGCCGTATGTCGCGAGCTCCCAGCCGTGCACCGCGGCATCCACCCGCTCCATCGCGAGGTTCGCGCCCTTCACGAGCCGCACCTTGATCGGCGCGCCGCCGGCGGCGATGCGCGCCCGCGCCCACGCCGTGAGCTCGCGCAGCGCCGGCAGGGCGTCGGGCAGGTACGCCTGCAGCACGATGCCGGCATCGAGCGACGCGAGCCGCGGGTCTTCGAGGATGCGCGTGAACACCGCGATCGTCAGGTCGAGGTCGCGGTACTCCTCCATGTCGAGGTTGATGAAGGTGCCATCGGTGGCCGCCGTCAGGTACAGCGGCAGGAGCCGATCGACCACGCGCTCCACGACGTCGTCGAACGCCCACATCGAGATGTGGCTGGCGATCGCCGAGACCTTGACCGAGACGTAGTCGACATCGGGGCGACGGATGAGGTCGTGGATGCCCTCGAGCCGGCGCAGCGCCTCGCGCTCGCCGAGCACCGCCTCGCCGAGCAGGTTGAGGTTCAGCCGCGCGCCGCTCTCGCGCAGCTGCGCGATGGCCGGCCCCAGCTTGTCGGGCCGCGCGTCGACGACGAGGTGCCCCACCATCTCGCGCAGCACGCGGCGGGCGATCGGCACCGTCGGCGACGGCAGCACCGGTGCGACGGCTCCGCCGAGGTGCACGGCCGAGCGCAGGTACCACGGCAGGAAGCCGGGCACGAGGGGCGCGACGCGGTGCAGATTGGATGCCGCGGCGCCCAGGCTCTCGGGCCGCATGACACCGTCGACGAAGCCGATCGTGAAGGGCAGGCCGTCCGGATCCTTGAGGACGCCGGCGAGGCGCTCGGCGGCGGGGTCGACGTCGACCTGTGCGCTCTCGGCGATCCACCGCTGCGCAAGCGCCACGGCGCGTGCAGCGAGATCGTCGCCGTCGGCCGTGGGGTCGGTGTCAGCCCGGGAGGGGTCGGTCACCATGCGAACAGCCTACGTCCGCGCGCCACGGGGGATGAGGACTCCCTCATCCCCGTGTCTTCGCACATGGACGGGGTCTACATAGGATGGGCAGACCCGACCCGTGGCAACGGCCGGGGCATTCTCACGACAGCAACGAAGGACCCCCATGCCGGAAGCCGGCGCGATTGCGCACCTCAACCATGGTGACCGCGGCGCCGATGAGCAGCGTCGGTTGCGCGAGTGCGCGAGTGAGCCGATCCGCACGGTCGGGCGCATCCAGTCGCACGGCACGCTGCTGGCCCTCGACGTGCAGACCGGTGTCGTCGTCGCCGCGAGCGAGGACTCGGCGCGATTCCTGGGCCGCCCGGTCTCGGAGGTCGGCTCCGGAGAGCTGACATGGGCGGTGGCGAACGCCGATGCCGTGGACCCGGTGCCTGTCGACGTCGCCGGCCGACCGTACGACGCGATCGTCCACCGCCGCACCAGCCCCCTGCTGGTCGAGCTCGAACCGGTCGAGGCGAGCCTCGAGTACGCGCGGACGGGAGTCGTCGGCGCGCTGCAGCGGCTCGCGGTCCAGGATGACCCGGACGAGCTCCGACGCAGCGCCGCGGTCGAGATGAAGGCCCTCACCGGCTTCGACCGGGTGATGTGCTACAGCTTCCAGTCCGACGGCCACGGGGTCATCGTCGCCGACGAGCGCGAGCCCGACATGGAGCCGTACCTCGGTCTGCACTTCCCGGCATCCGACATCCCGTCGCAGGCACGCGCGCTGTACCTCGAGAAGCGATCGCGCTCGATCGTCGACACCGAGGACCCGGGCACGCCGCTGCAGATGCTCGACGACGGCAGCCCCGCGATCGACCTCGGCCCCACCGAGTTGCGATGGGCGTCGCCCCACCACCTGCAGTTCATGCGGAACATGGGGCAGGCCGCCACCGTCTCGCTCGCGATGGTCGACGGCGACCGCCTGATCGGCATGTACACGCTCGCCCACCGCTCGGTCCGGCGTCTGCCCGTGCTGCTGAGGCGTGCCCTCGAGGTCCTGGTCGGTCAGGTGACCGTGCAGCTGCTCGCCGCTCAGCGCATCGCCGAACTCGAGCGGCAGCTCGAGACGCGTCGACGCCGGTCGGAACTGGTCGCCCCGATGTTCGGCCGCGTCGATCCCGGCGACGTGCTCATGGCGCGCCGACGGACCGTGCTCGACGTCATCGCCGCCGACGGCGCCTACCTGCGCCTCGACGGCGTGGCGCGCACCATCGGGCTGACGCCGCCGCACGGCGCGATCGAGCGCACGCTCACGGCACTCGGACCCGGACGCCACGCGACGGACGCCCTCCCGCTCGAGAACCCGGAGCTGGCCGCCGACATGCCCGAGGTGGCGGGCCTGCTCGTCGAACCGCTCGGCGGCGACGGCGACTGCCTGGTCTTCTTCCGCGGCGAGGTCGCCCGCGAGATCGCGTGGCTCGGCGACCAGAGCCCGGCCAACCGCGACACTCCGGTGTCGCCCCGACGCTCGTTCAGCGCGTGGCGCGAGAGCGTCACCGGCCGATCTCTGCCGTGGGTGCATCACGCCGACGAGGCTGCCGAACTGGGCGCCGAGATCCGGTCGGCGCTGGATGCCCGCGCGAAGGCCGAGCTCGCCCAACTCGCCCACCACGACGAACTGACCGGCGTGCGCAATCGCCGCTACCTGCAGGAGCACCTCGACGATCTGGTCCGCTCGCGCCGGCGGGTCAGCGTGATCTTCGTCGACCTCGACGACTTCAAGCTCGTGAACGACACTCACGGGCACGAGGTGGGTGACGCGGTGCTGATCGCGATCGCCGAGCGGCTGGCATCCAGCGCCCGCTCGACCGATGTGGTCGCACGCCTGGGCGGCGACGAGTTCGTCGTGGTGTGCGCCGATGTCGGCGAGGACGAGGCCCACGCCGTGGCCGAGCGCGTGCTCACGATCGTGTCGGATCCCGTCGCCGTGGCGGGGGTCCACGTGACCATGTCGGCCTCGGCCGGAGTGATCAGCTCGGACGACGAG
>JAUHVN010000023.1 GCA_030425055.1 Actinomycetes bacterium
CGACGACGACAGCATCGAGGGCGACGAGGTGGTGTTCCCCGACGGCTACGACCGCCTGCCGCATCGCCTGGCCGACGGCCTGGACGTGCGGCTCGGACACGTCGTCTCGCGGGTGGAGTGGTCGGCCGATGTGGTGACGGTGTCCACCGACGCGGGCGTGTTCGCCGCCGACACCGCCGTCGTGACGGTGCCCGTCGGCGTGCTGCAGTCGGACGAGTTCGCGATCGAGCCTCCCCTGCCCGAACCCGTGTCGGGCGCACTGAGCCGGTTGCGGATGAACGCGTTCGAGAAGGTCTTCCTCGAGTTCCCCGAGCGGTTCTGGGACGCGGGCGTCTACGCGATCCGCCAGCAGGGTCCCGAGGGTCGCTGGTGGCACTCGTGGTACGACCTGACGCCGCTGCACGGCACACCGACGCTGCTCACCTTCGCCGCGGGACCGGCGGCGACCGGCATCCGGGACTGGAGCGAGAGCCAGGTGGTCGACTCGATCCTGATGCAGCTGCGCCGCCTCTACGGCGAGCGCGTCCCCGCACCCACGCGCGTGTGGATCACCGCGTGGCAGGACGACCCCTTCGCGCACGGCTCGTATGCGTACATGACCGTCGGCTCGACCACGGCCGACCACGATCTGCTGGCGACCCCCGTCGGCGGAGTGCTGCATCTCGCGGGCGAGGCGACGTGGACCGACGACCCGGCGACGGTGCCCGCCGCGATGTTCTCCGGGCACCGGGCGGCGGAGCGCATCCTCGGTCGCGGCATCCCGATCGAACGGCTCTGGTCGGACCGCTGACGCTCGTCAGACCCCGCCGTCGACCGATCGCGTCGCCTCGGCCGGGTCGTCGGGCACGAGCACGGGCGTCTCGCGGTTCAGCGATTCACCGCGGAAGAACGGCTTGGATCCCGGGAACGCGAACCACAGGAACATGAGCAGCACCCCGAACGCGAGGGCGCCGATGCCGATCACGAACGTGCCGCCGATGCCGAACAGCACGGTGTAGCCGTAGTCGACGTCGTACATGTCGATCGCCGACTGCACGAACGCATAGGTGAGCATGAGCGCACCGAGCAGGGGAAGAAGGCCTCGGAACACGAACGATCTCGCCGAGGTGAACAGCTCACGGCGGTAGTACCAGACGCACGCGTAGCCGGTGATCGCGTAGTAGAACGCGATCGCCAGGCCGAGCGACAGGATCGAGTCCTGCAGGATGTTGTCGCTGATGAGCGTCATGCCGATGTAGTAGATGCTCGCGACGACGCCCATGACGATCGTCGAGAACGACGGCGTGCGGTACCGCGGGTGCACGGTGAGGAAGCGCCGCGGCAGCGCGCGGTACGCGGCCATCGCGAGCGTGCCGCGCGCGGTGGGCAGGATCGTCGTCTGCGTGGACGAGATCGCCGAGATGAGCACCGCGACCACCAGCACCCACCCGAAGGGACCCAGGAGACCGTCCTTGATCGCGAGGAAGAAGTCGTCGGCGTTCGCCTCGTTGCCGAGTCCCGTGCCGCTGTCGCCGAGACCGGCGTACATCATCGCCGCGATCGTGACCGTGACGTAGGTGAACAGCAGCAGGACGCACGTGAGCAGGGCGGCCAGTCCCGGGATGCGCTTGGGATCCTTCGTCTCCTCGTTGAGCGCGAGGCACGTGTCCCACCCCCAGTAGATGAAGAGGGCGAGCAGCACCGCCTCGGTGAAGGCGCTCCAGTCGGTGAAGGCGAGCGGGTTCAGCCACTCCCAGTCGAACGGCGTCGGGTTCGGGGCGGATCCGTCGAAGAACTGCCAGAGCGCCGCGACGACGAAGATCGCGAGCGCGAGGTACTGGATGCCGAGGAGGATGTTCTGGATGCGCTCGCCGATCTCGACGCCGCGCCAGCTCACCCACGTCATGGCCGCGATGAAGACCACCCCGGTCGCGGTCACGAGCGGCACGTTGTCGGCGAGCGACCCGTCGCCGAAGAGCGACCAGAAGTAGATGCCGGCGATCTGCGCGAGGTTCGCGAGCACGACCATGCCGGCGACCGCGACGCCCCAGCCGCCGAGCCACCCGACCCACGGCCCGAACGCCTTCGTTCCCCACGTGAACGTGGTGCCGCAGTCGGGGATCTCGTTGTTGAGCTCGCGGTAGGCGTACGCGATGAACAGCATCGGGATGAACGCGAGCACGAACGCGATCGGCGCCTGTCCGCCCACGGCCAGCACGACGAAGCCGAGCGTCGCGACGAGGGAGTACACCGGGGCCGTCGAGGCCAGGCCGATGACCGTCGAGCCCCAGAGCCCCAGCGTCCCTGCTGCGAGCCCCTTGCCCTCCGGCCGATCCAGCTGAATCGGGGATGTCACCACACCCCGAACGCTAGGGTCCGGCGCTCCCGCGGTCAAGACGATTCCGTGACGCGTTCCGAGTGGGTGTCGGACCGCGGCAGGACGATGCGCACCGCTTCGGCGCCCGCGTCGATCAACCAGGCCCGCCCCCGGCCCGGATGGCAGAACGGCGGCAGGGACCGCGATCCGGTGAGCACCCGGTACTCCGCCGCGCACCCCGCGTCGATCGCGAGCTGATGGTCGCCGCGGAGCGACGCCAGCACCCGCCAGTGCCGCTGCCAGTCGTCGGGGGCGCCGTGGACGAGCACGCGTCCGTCGGCGGTGACCGCGGGATCGGCGACGTACTCGTCGAGCGACACGACGCGCAGCTCGCGCTCCCGCCACGCCTCGAGCGCGGCCCGCGAGGAGGGTCCGGGCCGGCCGACCCACCCGGTGAGCGGAGCACCGGGATGCCAGGGCGGGGGCTGCTCGACGACCCCGGCCACCCGGGGCGGCGGCAGCGCGACCTGCACGGCGGTGCCGTCCAGGCGCGCTCGACCGGCCGGCGCCCCCGCGGTGAAGTGGTCGGCGACGCCGCCCGCGGCGACGTGGTCGGTGCGCGACGGCAACGGCAGCAGCATCCGGCGGGGCAGGAGGTCGAGCACGCGCGCGGCCGCTCCGGATGCTCGTCGCGCGGACGCGACGACGAGCGATCCGGTGGCGCCCGCCGTGCGCGCCAGGTGCTCGATGCGCTCCAGCATCTCCTGCGCGTACTCGGGCGGCAGACCCGCCAGCAGTGCGTCGACATCGTCGATCGCGACGACCGTGCCCCGCTCGACGGGTGCATCGGTCGCGAGACAGACCGCGTCCCACGCCTGTTCGAGGTCGGCGGGCACCCGCACGAGACGATCGGCCTGTGCCGAGACCAGGTCGATCACGGTCGTCAGTCCCGAACCCGCACCGCCGATGACCGCCAGGCCGCGATCCGCCAGCGCGAGCCCCGCCGTCCCCTGGCGCTGACGGTCCGGCTCATCGGCGAGACCCAGCGCGATCGCGCCGTCGGGGCGGACGAGATCGCTGAGCTCGATCCGACGGGGCAACGGCGGCAGCCACGTACGCGGAGCGTGCTGCCCGGCGGCGCGTTCGGCCACGCGCGCGATGTCGTCGGAGTCCGCGCGGGCGATGCGCACCCGCTCGGGCGCCGCATCACCGGCGCGCCGCACGAGCGCGACACCGCGGCCCGCCACGCCGCCGGGGATCCGGGCCGCGGCGTCCGTGCCGACGACGGTTCGGCTGTCGACGGGGTCGGCGACCCGCAGGCTCAGTCGCAGCGGCACATTGGCCAGCAGACGCTCGCGCACGATGCCGGTCACCCGCTGCGTTCCCAGCACGAGGTGGATGCCGAGCGCGCGGCCGCGTGCGGCGAGATCGGCGAACATCGCGTCGAGCTCGGGGTGGTCGGCCAGGAGCGCCGCGAACTCGTCGACCACGACCACGAGGCGAGGCAGCTCGACGCGGGGATCGAGGATGTCGCGCGCACCCGCGTCGGCGAGCGCGCTCTCACGTCGACGGACCTCGGCGCGCAGGCTCTCGAGCGCCCGCCGCGCTCCTCCGCCGTCGAGATCGGTGACGACGCCGACCACGTGAGGCAGACCCGCCAGCGGCTCGAAGGCGCTGCCTCCCTTGAAGTCGGCGAGCAGGAATGTCACCTGCGCCGTGCTGTGCGTCGTGCACAGGGCGACGATCCAGCTGATGAGCAACTCGCTCTTGCCCGATCCCGTGATGCCCGCCACGATCGCGTGGGGGCCGTCGGCGACGAGATCCACCAGAGCGGGGCCGTCCTCGCCGACCCCGAAGACGGCCTCGAGCGCGTGCCGACCCTGCGCCGCGCCCGCACCCGACAGCGACGAGAGGGCCAGCGCGGGCGGCGGCGCGGCCGAGACGCCGAGGACGACCTCGGCGCGTGACGCGAGGCCGCGCGCGATCCTCTCCGCCTGCTCGAGTGCCACGGCTTCGGGTGCGACGACGCGATCCGTCCCGTGGTGCGACACGACGGCGCGGCCCGGCGCGTCCACCCGCACGACGACGGCGCACCGGGTCGGACGCGTGCCGGACGAATCGGCGCGCGCGATCACGAGGTCGGCATCCGCCGTCGTGGCCAGCGCGAGCGTCGCGCCCTCGGTGACCAGCCGATGCGGCAGCTCTGCGGCCCAGGCGTCCCCGCCGCGCAGCGGCCCGACCAGGCGCAGCGTGCCGGGCGGCACCGTGAGAGCCGCCTGCAGGACGAGCGCCCGATGGACCGCGGCGGCCGCCACGCCGTCGCCGACGACGACGATGCCGTCTCGCGGATCGACGATCACCGGCGCCCCGGCGAGCACCGAGGCGCGCGTCCGCAGCGACGACGACTCGGGGTCGCCGCGTCCGCCCGTCACCGACAGCCCCGACGGCGCCTCACCCGCACCGATCACGAGCACACCCGCGTCGCGCGCGCGCCAGATCGCGTCGCCGGCATTCACCGCACCCGCGACATCCGGATGCCGCATCCACCGCGCCTCACGCTCGCGGGCGTGCCGCACCTCGATCTCGGCCGCGACGCGCCGCCGCGTGCCCGCCGCGGCGGCTTCCGCGCGACGTCGGCCGGATCGCGCCGCCCGGCGGTGGTCGAGCATCGAGGCGATCGCGATGAGCGGCCCGAGAGCCGCCAGCCACAGCGTGAGCAACGAGCCGGTCACAGCCCACAGTGCGACAGCGCCGATCATCGGGACGACCGAGGCCACGAGCGGCAGCGGCGGGCGGGCCGGGGGCTCCCACGCATCGGGCAGGACGAGCGGCTCCGCCGCGTCGAGTGCTGTGGTCACTCCCCCATCACAGCGCCGCTCCGAACGGCATCCGCTGCGCCGTCGCCGATCTGTGGACGGATGCCCCCACTGCCACGCCTGGGGAGGAGCGGGCGTCGGTCAGGACGTCTGTGCGCCCACCGACTCGCGCAGGGCGACATCGAGCACGATGATCGTGATGTTGTCGCGTCCGCCGTTCTCGAGTGCGGCGTCGAGCATCGCCGTCACGGCGGCGGCCGGGTCGGCGTTCTCGCCGAGGAAGTGCAGGATGCCGTAGTCGGTGAGCTCCTTGGTGAGCCCGTCCGAGCAGATGACGAAGCGGTCGCCGTCGACGATGTCGATGCGGACGTAGTCGGGGATCACGCCTTCGGTGGGGCCGACCGCGCGGGTGATGACGTTGCCGTACGGGTGGTTCTCGGCCTCTTCGGGGCTCAGTCGCCCCGCCGCGACCAGCTCCTGGACCACGGAGTGGTCGGTCGTGACCTGCACCACGGATCCGTCGCGGACGAGGTAGACGCGGGAGTCGCCGATGTTGAGCGTCACCCAGTGCGGCTCGTCGCCGTCAACGCTGAGGAAGACGCCCGTCACGGTCGTGCCGGTGCCCTCATCGGTCGTCTCGGGGTGCAGTGCGATGTCGGTGACTGCCGCCGCGAGCGCATCCTCGATGGCCTCGGTGCTGACCTGCCCGCTCTCGGCCACGGCCCGCAGTCGATCGACGGTGCTGGCGCTCGCGATCTCGCCGCCCAGGTGGCCGCCCATCCCGTCCGCGACCACGAACAGGGGGAACGCCGTCATCATCGCGTCCTGATTGACCTCGCGACGACGGCCCGTGTCGGTGGCCGCCGCCCACGAGAGCTCGAGCTCTCCACCGGGCACCGGAACACTGCGGGTCTGGGTGGATACCTCGGGCACGCCCTGTCCTCCCCGTCGGCCGGCTGCGTCACCGCCCGGCCGTCTGGCGGGTCGGCGTGCTCACATACTAGTGGTTCCTCCGGGCTCGCCCTCGGACGCCGTGGCGGACGGCGCGGCAGTCGGCACGCTCGCGGTCACCGGCTCACCGGCGACCAGCGGGGCCACGTCGGGGTCGCTGTCGTCTTCGAGCGGGGCCTCGAACTGTGCGTTGTACAGGCGGAAGTACGCACCGCGCGCTCGCAGGAGCTCGTCGTGCGAGCCCTGCTCGACGATCGATCCGTCCTCCATGACGAGGATGAGATCGGCGTCGCGGATGGTCGACAGCCGGTGCGCGATCACGAACGCCGTCCGGTCGGCACGCAGACGCGACATCGCCCGCTGGATCAGCAGCTCGGTGCGGGTGTCGACCGAGCTGGTCGCCTCATCGAGGATCAGGATGCGCGGGTCGGCCAGGAACGCCCGTGCGATCGTCACGAGCTGACGCTCGCCGACGCTCAGGTTCGTGGCGTCGTCGTCGAGCTCGGTGTCGTAGCCGTCGGGGAGCGCATGGACGAAGCGGTCGACGTACGCCGCGGTCGCGGCATCCACGATCTCCTCCTCGGTCGCGCCCGGGCGGCCGTACGCGATGTTCTCGCGGATCGTGCCGGCGAACAGCCACGTGTCCTGCAGCACCATTCCGGTGCGCGAGCGCAGATCGTCGCGTGTCATGCGACGCGTGTCCACGCCGTCGAGCGTGATGCGGCCGACGTCGACGTCGTAGAAGCGCATGATCAGGTTCACGAGCGTGGTCTTGCCGGCGCCCGTCGGTCCGACGATCGCCACGGTGCTGCCCGGCTTCGCCGCGAGCGACAGTCCGTCGATGAGCGGCTTGTCCTCGACGTAGCGGAACGCCACGTCGTCGAATTCGAGATCGCTCGCGTCGTCGGGCGCCGTCTCGGCGGGATCGTCGTCGGGCTCCTGCTCGGGCTCGTCGAGCAGTTCGAAGACGCGCTCGGCGCTCGCGACGCCCGACTGCAGCAGGTTCGCCATCGATCCGAGCTGGCTCAGCGGCTGCGTGAACTGCCGCGAGTACTGGATGAACGCCTGCACGTCTCCGATCGACAGCAGCCCGCCCGCGACCTGGAGGCCGCCGACGACGGCGATCGCGACGTACACGAGGTTCCCGACGAACATCATCGCGGGCATGATGATGCCCGAGACGAACTGGGCCCCGAAGCTCGCCCGATACAGTTCCTCGTTCTCGGCGCGGAAGTCCCGCTCGGCCTCCTGCTGATGCCCGAAGGTCTTCACGATGGCGTGGCCCGAGAACGTCTCCTCGACGCGGGCGTTGAGGATGCCGGTGGTCTTCCACTGCGCCACGAAGAGCTTCTGCGACCGTCGGGCGACCACGACCGTGATGGCGATCGTGAGCGGGATCGTCACGAGGGCGATGACGGCGAGCAGCGGCGAGATGACGAACATCATCACCATGACGCCGACCACGGTCAGCAGCGAGACGATGACCTGCGAGAGCGTCTGCTGCATCGTCTGACCGATGTTGTCGACGTCGTTGGTGACGCGGCTGAGCAGTTCCCCCCGCTGCACGCGGTCGAAGTACGACAGCGGCAACCGGTGGATCTTCTCCTCGACCCGCATCCGCAGCCGGTGCATCGCGCGCTGCACGACGCCGTTGAGGATACGCGCCTGCAGCCAGCCGAAGATGCTCGCGCCGATGTAGATCGCGAGTACGGCGATCATGATCCAGCCGAGCTTCTCGAAGTCGATCCCGGCACCGGGGGTGAAGTCCATCGCCGAGAGCATGTCGGCCTGCTGCTGCTGGCCGTTCGCGACGAGACCGTCGATGACCTGCTGTTTGGTGGCCCCCGCGGGCACCTGCATCGAGATGAACCCGGCGAACACCACGTTGGTGCCTTCGCCGAGCACCTTGGGCCCCATGACGCTCAGCGCGACCGAGAACACCCCGAGCACGAGCACCGCGATCAGCTGGGGCATGTCGGTGCTCAACGTGCCGAGCAGCCGCTTCGCGCTCGGCCCGAAGTTCTGCGCCTTGGCGGCGGGGGCCTGCGCCCCGCGTCCCATCGGCCCGCCCAGCGGGCGCCCGCCGCTCACGCCGCCTCCTCGGCCGCGAGCTGCGATTCGACGATCTCGCGGTAGGTCTCGTTCGATTCGACGAGTTCGTCGTGCGTTCCGACGCCGACCATGCGTCCGTGGTCGAGCACGATGATCTGGTCGGCGTGCTGGATCGTCGACACGCGCTGCGCGACGATCAGCCGCGTGGCACCGGGAAGCTCGCGGTCCAGCGCGCGGCGCAGCGCCGCATCCGTACTGAGGTCGAGCGCCGAGAACGAGTCGTCGAAGACGTACACCTGCGGCCGCTTCACGAGCGCGCGGGCGATCGCCAGGCGCTGCCGCTGACCGCCCGACACGTTGGTCCCGCCCTGTGCGATCGGCGCGTCGAGGCCCTCGTCGGATGCCCGAACGAAGTCGGCCTGCGCGATGTCGAGCGCCTTCCAGAGCTGCTCGTCGGTCGCATCCGCCCCGCCGTAGCGCAGGTTCGAGCCGATCGTGCCCGAGAACAGGAAGGCACGCTGCGGGACAAGGCCGATGCGTCGCCACAGCTCGTCGGGGTCGTAGTCGCGTACGTCCAGGCCGTCGACCCGCACGGCACCGGCGGTCACGTCGAACAGCCGCGGAACAAGGCCGATGAGGGTCGACTTGCCGGCGCCGGTCGAGCCGATGACGGCCGTCGTCGTGCCCGGCTCGATCGTGAAGGTGATGTCCTGCAGCACGGCGTCTTCGGCGCCCGGGTAGGCGAAGTCGACGTGCTCGAACTCGATGCGGCCGCGGGGCTCGGGTGCCGCGGCCGGTGATGCGGGAGTCGTCACCGAGGGCTCGGTGTCGAGCACCGCGCCGATGCGATCGGCGCACACGGCCGCGCGCGGGATCATGACGAACATGAACGTCGCCATCATCACGCCCATGAGGATCTGCATCAGATAGGTGAGGAAGGCGAAGAGCGTGCCGATCTCGACCCCGTCGTTCTGCACCTGGAACGCACCGAACCAGATGACGGCGACGCTGGAGAGGTTCAGCACCAGCATGACCGCCGGGAACATGAGCGCCATGAGGTTGCCGGCGCGCAGCGCGGTCTCCATGACCGAGTCGCTCGCGGTCTCGAACCGCGCGCGCTCCTGATCCTCGCGCACGAAGGCGCGCACGACCCGGATGCCGGTGAGCTGCTCGCGCATGATCTGGTTGATGCGGTCGATGCGCTTCTGCATCTTGGTGAAGGCGGGCACCATGCGCCACACGATCAGCCCGACGATGACCAGCAGCACGGGGATCGACACCGCCATGAGCCACGACAGCCCGGCGTCCTGTCGGATCGCCATGATGACGCCGCCGATCGCGAGGATGGGCGCCGACACCATGAGCGTCGCCGACACCTGGACGAGCATCTGCACCTGCTGCACGTCATTGGTGTTGCGCGTGATGAGCGACGCGGGACCGAACTGCCCGACCTCGCGCTGCGAGAACGCGACCACGCGGCGGAAGAGGTCGCCGCGCAGGTCGCGCCCCATGCCCATCGCCAGGCGCGACCCGAAGTACACCGCGACGATCGCGCACACGATCTGGACGATGCTCACGATGAGCATGACGCCGCCCGTGCTCCAGATGTACGGGATGTCGCCCTTGACGACGCCCTCGTCGATGATGTCGGCGTTGAGCGTCGGCAGCAGCAGCGACGCCATCGACTGCGCGAACTGGAACACGACGACCGCGATGATGAGCGCCCACGCGGGACGCAGGTAGCGGACGAGCAGCTTGCCGAGCACGGGTTCCTCTCGTACGTCTCAGGCGGCGGGGTCGCGCGGCAGCGGGAAGATCCGGTCGATCTCGGCGAGATCGTCGCTCGTCGGCGTCCATGCCGACGCCGCGGCGGCGTTGGAGCGCACCTGCTCGGGCGACGTGGCGCCCGCGATCACGCTCGCCAGACCCTTCTGCGCAAGCAGCCACCCGAACGTCGCCTCGAGCATCGTGACACCGCGGTCCTCGCAGAAGGCCGCGTACTCCTCCAGCGCATCCCAGGGCGCGTTCTGCCACACCTCGGGGCGCTGCCGCATGATGCGGGTGTCGGCGGGCGCATGCTCGCGCGAGAACTTGCCGGTGAGCAGGCCGTTGTGCAGCGGGAAGAACGGTAGGAAGCCGAGGTCGTACCGGCGTGCCGCCGGCAGCACCTCGCGTTCGGCGCCGCGCGCGAGCAGGCTGTAGTGGTTCTGCGCCGAGATGAACCGCACGCCGCCGCGCTCCGCCGCGGTGAACTCGGCCTCGGCGATCTGCCAGCCGGGCAGGTTGGAGTGGCCGACGTAGAGCACCTTGCCCTCGCGCACGAGGTCGGTGAGCACGTCGAGCGTCTCGGCGATCGGCGTCTCGGGGTCGGGCGTGTGCAGCTGATAGAGGTCGATGCGGTCGGTGCGCAGGCGGGTGAGGGATGCCTCCACCGCGCGGCGCACGTACGCCCGCGATCCCTTGGCGCCCGAGATCGGGTAGCCCATGTCGCGACCCGAGTGGCCGAACTTGGTCGCGAGCACGACGCGATCGCGGCGTCCTTCGAGCGCCTGCCCCATGAGGGTCTCGGACAACCCGGGGTCGGCGCCGTACATGTCGGCGGTGTCGAGGAACGTCACCCCGGCGTCGAGCGCGGCGTCCAGCACCGCCCGCGTGCCCTCGAGGCTCTCGGTCGGGGTGCCGGGGCGGCCGAAGTTGTTGCATCCGAGGCCCACCGCCGAGACGAGCAGACCCGAGGCGCCGACACGGCGCAGAGGGACATCCGAAGTCATGGCTCCACGTTATCCCGACGACGGACGGCGGCCCCCGCGAGGGGACCGCCGTCTGTCGTGATCGAAGAGGTTACGGCTGCTTGGGCGGCTCCGGCGCCGACGGGGGCTCCGTCGACGGCGGCTCCGGGGCGGCCGGCGGCTCGGCGGCCGGCGGCGGCGTCACCGGAGGCTCCGGGGCGGCAGCGGGAGCGGCCGGCGGGGCGGGCGGCGGCGTGTAGCCGGCGGGCGGCGGCGGGGGCGTCTGACCGGCCGGCGGCTGGTAGCCGGGCGCCGGGGGCGCCTGCATCGCCGGGTTGGCCGGGTAGCCGCCCGCGGGGGCCTGCGCCGGCACGCCGGCCCAGGTCGTGTTGTCGGCGAGGAAGTTGCCGGCCCAGGGCGCAGCCTGGATGGCCGTGTTCCAGCGCGACTTGTCGAAGGCGTTGATGCCCAGCCACACGATGGCGAGGAAGAAGTACAGAATGAGCCAGACGGCCTCCTTCTGCAGCTTCAGGCCGACGCGCCACGCGGCCAGCAGGGTGTAGACGAACGCCGCGATTCCGATGAGCTGACCGAGGAACGGCACCCATCCGAGCACGATCGCCCCGCCCCAGAGGATCAGGAGCCACCACGGGTTCAGGTCGCCGAGCTTCACGAAGATCAGGGTGTTGTAGATCGGAACCCACGCCCGCCACTTCCCCTCCACTCCGGCCTTGTCGAAGATCTTCATGAGGAACCACGAGCTGATCACGTATGCGGCGATCGCGAAGATGAACCAGAAGAACACGAGGAAGATGAAGAGCCCGGCGGACGCTCCGTCGTAGTAATCCATGCACGACCTCCATGAGTCGGTATAGGGAACGCGTCGGGACACGTCCACGGGGCATCCGCCCGCTCGACACATGCTAGCGAGGCGATCCGGCGCGTGTCAGCACCCGAGTCGGAGCGGCGTCGAACGAGCACCTCACGCCGCGGATACGCTGGCCGCACGTCCCCGGAGGTGACCCGTGTCCAACCCCACTCCCCCGCCCCTTCCCGACCAGCCCGCCGATGAGGCCGCACGCGCGGCCCAGCCGGCCACCGCGGCATCCGGTCCGGCGCCGACGCGCCCCGCCTACGACCCCGCGACGGATCCCGACGACACCGGAGTGCCGCAGACGCTCGCGGACGACGCGCAGGAGGTCGGCCGCGGGTTCATGCGCGCGCTGTTCGACCTGTCGTTCCGCACGTTCATCACGCGGCGACTGGCGAGCGTGTTCTACCTCGTGGGGCTCATCGCGATCGGGATCGGGTTCCTGGTGTACTTCATCGGCGGAATCGCCAACGGCATCTCGGCCCTCTGGTACAACCTCGGCGGCGGCATCGCACTGATCGTTGCGACGGTGGTGCTCGTACCGATCGCGACGCTGCTGGCCATCATCGCCCTCAGGTTCGTGATCGAAGGCGTGGTCGCGCTCATCGCAATCGCCGAGAACACCGAGCGGACCGCACAGCACACGAAGCGCTGAACGGCCTACACCACCAGGTCGAGCTCGCCTGGGGCGCCGGGGCGCAGATCGACGCCCGCGCCGGCAGCCCAGCGGCGCAGACCCGCGACCGAGGCCGCACGCGGTCGCGCCTCGGCCAGCTGCCGTACCAGGGCGCCCTTGGCGTGCTTGTTGAAGTGGTTGAGCGCGCGGCGCGCGCCCGCGCCGTCCTCGGTGACGACGCGGACATAGGCCGACGGCACGGCATCCGGAACCGGACCCAGGGCGCGGTAGGCCTCGGAGCGCAGATCGAGGACGAACGGCGGGGATGCCTCGGCGAGGGCCGCGGTGGTGGCATCCGCCCACAGTCGACGCAGCGCCGGCAGCCCCGGAACCGATGCGGATGCTCCGAGTCGATAGGCGGGGATGGCGTCCAGGGCTCCGATCGGACCGAACGGCGCCGAGTGCACGAGGACGTGGGCTCCCAGCCAGCGGCGCGCCGGGCGGTCGAGGGATGCCGCGTCGAGGGCGTCGTACAGGACGCCCGTGTAGCGGTCGATCGCAGGCATCGTCGGAGCTTCGCGCAGCGCCGAGTTGCGATCGATCTCGCCGAGCTGGGTGGGGCCGAGGCCGAGCACGCGCGCGGCATCGTCGTGGTCGGCCGAGAGCGCCACGAGCGCGTCCACCACACGCTCGCGCGTCGGCGCGAGCGACGGCAGCGCGAGTCCGCCCACGTCGAGCGGTCGGCGATGACCGCCGTCGCGCTTCGTCTCCGACGGCGGCAGCAGGATCAGCATCCGGCTCCCTTCATGCGAGAAACCACACCCGCCGCGACGAACCCCCTCACGGGTGGTTCGTCGCGAGAAGTGTGGTTTCTCGGCGTTCGGTGGGTGTCAGGATATGAGCGCGGCGTTGCCGGCGACGATGGTGAGCTCGTCGCTCTCCATCGACAGGAAGCCGTCCTGCGCGTTCGCGACGATCTTCGAACCGTCGGCCTCGGTGATGCGCACCTGACCCTCGGCGAGGATCGCCAGCACGGGCTCGTGGCCGGCCATGATGCCGATCTCGCCGATCACGGTCTTGGCGACCACGAGCGAGGCCTCACCCGACCACACCTCCGCGTCGGCGGAGACGAGCGATACCTGGAGCGGCATGTCAGCCGTTCTCCTTCTGGATGCGCGCCCAGTTCGCCTCGACGTCGGAGATGCCGCCGACGTTGAAGAACGCCTGCTCGGCCACGTGGTCGAAGTCGCCCTTGACGATCGCGTCGAACGACTCGATCGTCTCCTTGATCGGAACGGTCGAGCCCTCGACACCGGTGAACTTCTTCGCCATGTAGGTGTTCTGCGAGAGGAACTGCTGGATGCGACGGGCGCGGGCCACGACGACCTTGTCCTCTTCCGAGAGCTCGTCGACACCGAGGATCGCGATGATCTCCTGCAGCTCCTTGTTCTTCTGGAGGATCTGCTTCACGGCGGTGGCCACGCGGTAGTGGTCCTCGCCGATGTAGCGCGGGTCGAGGATGCGGCTGGTCGAGGCCAGCGGGTCGACGGCGGGGTACAGACCCTTCGAGGCGATCTCGCGCGAGAGCTCGGTGGTCGCGTCGAGGTGCGCGAACGTGGTCGCCGGCGCCGGGTCGGTGTAGTCGTCGGCCGGCACGTAGATCGCCTGCAGCGAGGTGATCGAGTGACCGCGCGTCGAGGTGATGCGCTCCTGGAGGATGCCCATCTCGTCGGCGAGGTTCGGCTGGTAGCCCACCGCGGAGGGCATGCGGCCGAGCAGCGTCGACACCTCGGAACCCGCCTGCGTGAAGCGGAAGATGTTGTCGATGAACAGCAGCACGTCCTGCTTCTGGACGTCGCGGAAGTACTCCGCCATCGTCAGCGCCGACAGGGCGACGCGAAGACGCGTCCCCGGCGGCTCGTCCATCTGGCCGAAGACGAGGGCGGTCTTGTCGAAGACGCCCGCCTCCTCCATCTCGTGGATGAGGTCGTTGCCCTCACGGGTGCGCTCGCCGACACCGGCGAACACCGACACACCACCGTGGTCCTGCGCGACGCGCTGGATCATCTCCTGGATGAGGACGGTCTTGCCGACGCCCGCACCGCCGAACAGGCCGATCTTGCCACCCTGCACGTACGGGGTGAGCAGGTCGATGACCTTGATGCCGGTCTCGAACATCTGGGTCTTCGACTCGAGCTGGTCGAAGCTCGGGGCCGAGCGGTGGATGCCCCAGCGCTCGGTGATCTCGATGTTCTCGCCCGGCTCGGCGTTGAGGATGTCGCCGGTCACGTTGAACACGCGACCCTTGGTGACATCGCCGACGGGAACGCTGATGGGGCCGCCGGTGTCGCGCACCTCCTGGCCGCGGACCATGCCGTCCGTCGGCTTGAGCGAGATGGCACGCACGAGGTCGTCGCCGAGGTGCTGGGCGACCTCGAGGGTGATCTCGGCGGACTCGCCGTCGACGGTGATCGTCGTCTTCAGCGCGTTGTAGATGTCGGGGATCGCATCGTGCGGGAACTCGATGTCGACGACGGGGCCGGTGACGCGCGCGACGCGGCCGACCGAGTCGGTCTCGGCCTTGGCCGGAGCGGGGGCGGTGACAGTCATGTTTGTCTCTCTCGTGGGGTTCTACTTGCCCGACGCCAGAGCGTCGGCGCCGCCGACGATCTCGGCGATCTGCTGCGTGATCTCGGCCTGGCGCGCGTTGTTGCGCAGGCGCGTGTAATCGGTGATGAGCTTGTCGGCGTTGTCGCTCGCCGACTTCATGGCCTTCTGCGTGGCCGCGTGCTTGGCGGCCGACGACTGCAGGAGCGCGTTGAACACGCGGCTCTGCACGTACACCGGCAGGAGCGCGTCGAGCACCTCGGCGCCGTCGGGCTCGAATTCGTACGCGGGATACACCTGCGCCGACTCCTCGTCGTCGGACTCGACGACCTCGAGCGGGAGCAGGCGCACCCGCTCGGGCGACTGGGTCATCATGCTGACGAAGCGGTTGTAGACGAGCGTGATCTCGTCGACGCCGTCCGCTTCGCCGCCCCGCTCGAAGGCCGACAGCAGCTCGGCTGCGATCTGCTCCGCGGTGTGGAAGTGCGGGGTGTCGGTGTCGCCGATCCACTCGCCGGCACTCGCGATGCGACGGAACTGGAAGTAGCCCACCGCCTTGCGCCCGACGAGGTAGAACACCGGCTCCTTGCCCTGCTCGCGCAGCAGCTCGGCCACCTCGAGACCCTCGCGGAGGATCTGCGAGTTGAACGCGCCGGCGAGTCCGCGGTCGGACGAGAAGATCACGACGGCGGAGCGACGGATCGTCTCGGGCTCGCGGGTCAGCGGGTGGTCGATGTTCGAGTGCGTCGCCACCGCCGACACGGCCCGTGTCACGGCACGCGCGAAGGGACCGGCGGCGCGCACGCGCGCCATCGCCTTCTGGATACGCGAAGCCGCGATGAGCTCCATCGCCTTCGTGATCTTCTTCGTGGTCTGGGCAGTGGCGATCTTCTGCTTGTAGACCCGGAGTTGTGCGCCCATGGTTCCTTCCCCGCGCGCCTAGCCCCGACGGCCCTTGACGATCTTCTCCTGGTTCACGTCGGCCTCGTCGGTCGCCGCGTACTCCTCGTGACCCGGAGCATCCAGGTGCTGGCCCTTGCCGCCGATGAACTCGAGCGTGAACGCGTCGACCTGCTTCTCGAGCTCGGCGACGGTGTCATCGTCGAGCACGTTGGTCTCGCGCAGCGTGTCGAGCACCGTGGTGTTGCGACGCAGGTGGTCGAGGAACTCCGCCTCGAAGCGCAGCACGTCCTCGACCTCGAGCTTGTCGAGCTTGCCGTTGGTGCCGGCCCAGATCGAGACGACCTGCTCCTCGACGGGGTACGGCGAGTACTGCGGCTGCTTGAGCAGCTCGGTCAGGCGCGCACCGCGGTTGAGCAGCTTCTGCGTCGAAGCGTCGAGGTCGGAACCGAACTGGGCGAAGGCCGCCATTTCGCGGTACTGCGCCAG
>JAUHVN010000409.1 GCA_030425055.1 Actinomycetes bacterium
CAAGGCGCGCGCCGCACGACGTCGCACGCGGCGGGTCGCGGCATCCGGCAGCGACCTGACCGACGCGCAGTGGCACCTCATCCTGGATGCGTGGGCATGCTGCGCGTACTGCGGCGCCGACGGCGCGGCCCTGCAGAAGGACTGCGTGCTGCCGATCTCACGCGGCGGGCGGTACACGCTCGACAACGTCGTACCCGCGTGCCGCTCGTGCAATGCGAGCAAATCGAACGACGAGGTCACGTCGTGGATGCGGCGCCGTCGGCTCGACGAGCCGCGCTTTCTGCTGAGGTGGGCCGAGACGGTTCGCGACCTGCGCACTGCGGCGCGCACCGAGCCCGTCTGAGAGACCACGCGGCTTCCCACCCTGAGGATTCGGACCGGAGAGTCCGGATGGAACGTCGGCGTCAGGCGCGGACGGCGTCGGCGATCGGGGTTTCACCCGCGTTGAAGCGGATCGTCCGACCGATCGTCGAGTCGTCGGAGAGCACCGCGGCCACGACGGCGGCGACGTCGGCGCGCGGCACCGAACCCGACGACGCCGCGTCGGTGTCGATGTGCCCGGTCGGATCGTCGAGGGTGAGCGAGCTCGGCGCCACGATCGTGTAGTCGAGGCCGCTCGCGCGCAGGTGCTCGTCGGCGGCGGCCTTCGCCTCGGCGTAGGCGAAGAACGGGTTGTCCTCGGGAACGCCGTGATCGGTGCTCGCACCGAAGTACGACACCATGACGTACCGCTTCACACCGGCCGCGACCGCGGCGTCGATCGAGCGGATCGCGGCATCCCGATCGACCGCATAGGTGCGCGACGGGTTGCCCCCGCCGGCGCCGGCCGACCAAACCACCGCGTCGTTGCCGCTCACCAGGTTGGTCAGCTGTTCGAGGTCGAAGGCTTCGATATCGGCGACGAGCGGCGTCGCGCCCGTTGCTGTGATGTCGGCTTCGTGATCGGGGTTGCGCACGACGGCGGTGACGGTGTCGCCGCGGCCGGCGAGCAGCGGTTCGAGCAGCAGCGCGACCTTGCCGTGTCCGCCGATGAGCAGGATGCGGGCCATGGGAGATTCCTTCCGGTCGGTCTTCGAGCCTATGCGCTGAGCGTGGCGAAGCGGTGCGGTCAGCGCACCCGCAACGCGCCACGGTCGACGCGCACCGCGAACTTCTGCACGTCGCCGACCTCTTCGCCGTCGATCTCGAACGCGAGCGGCTCGGGCAGCTCGACAGAGATGCGCGTCCCGCACAGGTGACGAGCGCTGTCGGAGTCGACGAGCGGAGCGTCCTTTTCGAAGAAGCGGCGGACGCCGTTGTCCCACACGAACGAGCGCACGGTGTCGAGCCAGCCCGTGACGTCGTCCGCGCTCACCAGCAGCAGGTCGAGCTGTCCGTCGTCGATCGCGGCATCCGGCAGCAGCGCGACGCCACCCTGGATCGTTCCGCAGTTGCCGATCACGAGGGTGTGACCCGACACCTGCTCGGGCTCGCCGTCATCGACGGTGAGCGAGAAGTCGACGACCTCGGCGTCGGACACCGCACGGCCGAGTGCCTCGACGTAGGCGAGCCAGCCCGCTTTGTCCTTCAGGTCCTCATCGGTCTCGACGAGCATGTTCGCGTCGAGGCCGAACCCGACCATGACCGCGAAGGCGCGCTCGTGGTCGTCTCCGTCGCCGTCGATCGAGATCCAGCCCATGTCGATCGCACGCTCTTCGGGGTCGAGTGCCCGTGTCAGGGCTTTCTCGACGTTGCCGATCGGCACATCGAGATTGCGGGCGAGAAGGTTCCCCGTGCCCTGCGGAACGATGCCGAGTGCGGCGTTCGACCCGGCGAGCACCTCGGCCACCGCGCGCACCGTCCCGTCTCCTCCGGCGACGATCACCAGCTCCGCGCCGGCATCGAGCGCGTCCTGTGCGGGACCGCGGCCCGGGTCCTCGGGGGTCGTCTCGAACCACTCGGCGGCGGCGCAGGCATCCTCATCGACGCGATCGAAGGCGTCGCAGAGGTCGTCCTTCGAGATCTTGGCGGGATTGAACACGACGGCGAGGCGAGGAGTGGTCACATCCCCGAGTCTCGACGCGGATGCCGCATCCCGCGACCTCTTGACAGCCCCCGCCGCCGCGGCTACCAGCCCATCGAACCGGGGGCGCCCTTGAAGGGCCCGACGATGTCGGGCGTGATCCACCCGCCGTAGAACCGACCGGGCTGCGGCTGCACCTCGACACCCTCGAGCGTGCAGCGGTCCATGGGAGCGGGGTACACGGCGACCCGGTCGACGAGCGACTCGAACCCCGGCGTCGGTGTCGGGTACGTCCACGCGGCACGCGGGCGAACCTCGCCACCGCCGTGCACATCGAAGTAGCGGGCGGCGCCCTTGAACTCGCAGAACGACGAACCCTCGCCCGGTCGCAGCGCGCCGGCGGCGAAGTCCGCGATGGGAACGTAGTAGACCGGCGGATGGCTCGTCTCGAGCACCCGC
>JAUHVN010000024.1 GCA_030425055.1 Actinomycetes bacterium
TGCGTGTAGAGGTTGCTCGTGCGAGCCAGCTCCTGCACCGTGGCGGCGGCGCGATACTCGGTCTCGCCGTCGACGGACGACAGGCCGAACGGACCGCCGAGAGTGATCGCCTTGTCGAGCGGGATGCGGTCGGGGAAGTCGGGCTCGGGCCCGCCGCGTCCGCCGACAACGGCGATGAGGTCGCCTTCGACGCCTTCGTAGATGGCGACGAAGTAGTCGGTGGGCGGGGGCTTGGCTGTGGGGACGGGTGTGAGCATCCCATCCTCCACCGTGAGGTCGAGCAGGGGAGCCACGACGTCGGACGTCGCGAGCTGCTCGACCTGGCTGTCGACGTTCGCGGCGAGCGCGTTGCGCAGGAACGCGGTGGTGCCGATTCCCGCGGCGAGCAGCCCGACGGCGAGCACCGCCACGGACACGCCCGTGACCTTGGCGCGCAGGCTGATGCTGCGCCACCAGCCGGTCACCGCATCGGTCTTGCGCGCCAGAGCGAAACCCTCCCCGTCGATCCGCGCGTTACGCGGACTTGCCGGCTTTGAGCATGTAGCCGAAGCCGCGCTTGGTCTGGATCAGCGGCTCGGACGAGTGCGGATCGATCTTGCGGCGAAGGTAGGAGATGTAGCTCTCGACGATGCCAGCATCGCCGTTGAAGTCGTACTCCCACACGTGGTCGAGGATCTGCGCCTTCGACAGCACGCGGTTCGGGTTCAGCATGAGGTAGCGCAGCAGCTTGAACTCGGTGGGGCTGAGGTCGATCGACACGTCGCCGACGAGCACGTCGTGCGTGTCCTGGTCCATGCTGAGCTCGCCCGCGCGGATGACCGACTCCTCGTCGGCCTGCATCGTGCGGCGCAGGATCGCCTGGATGCGCGCGACGATCTCGTCGAGCGAGAAGGGCTTGGTGACGTAGTCGTCGCCGCCGGCGTTGAGTCCGGTGATCTTGTCCTCGGTCTCGTCCTTCGCCGTGAGGAACAGGATCGGCGCGGTGTAGCCCGCGCCGCGCAGGCGCTTGGTGACGCTGAAGCCGTTCATGTCGGGCAGCATCACGTCGAGCAGGATGAGGTCGGGTTCCTCTTCGAGGACGGCCGAGATCGTCTGCGCGCCGTTGGAGACGGCCTTGACCTGATAGCCCGCGAATCGCAGGCTCGTGATCAGCAGGTCGCGGATGTTCGGCTCGTCGTCCACGACGAGGATGCGCGGTGCGGTCATGGGGCCATTATTGCGTCGACGGCCTGTCAATGCGCGCAAAGCGCGCGCTGAGGCGCGTCGATGCGACGCCGGCACGCCCGCTGGGCGGACGTATCGAGACCGTCGGGGCGCGTCGATCCGGCCGGACGCGCTAGCGTGGCCGAAGACGCGCGGGGGCGCGGAAACCGGATGCCGGGGGTGGGGCCGTGTCGTTCCAGATGGGTGACGAACGACGACCGCGACGCCTCGACGACGCGATTCCGCCGCCGATGGTGCTGCCCGACAAGCCGCGCATGGTGATCGGCGCGAACCGTCCGCCCGACGAGTTCGTCGCCGAGATGACCCTCGGGCCGGTCGCTCCCAGCGACGAGCCGCAGCCCGAGCGCACCGTCATCGCGCTCGGCCCGTCGCGTCGACTCGCAGACCTCGAAGCGGACGGCTGGGTGCCGACGCAGCGCCGGGCGCTGCGCCTCGCGCTCGCGATGCGCGGCGGGGTGAGCCTCGCCGTGTGGATCGGCGGCGCCGTCGCCGAGATCGATGTGCTGCGCAGCATCCGCATCGTCCGCAACGCCGAGGGCGCGGAGGCCGTCGTCGTGCTGCGCTGCGACGAGGAGCCCCTCACACCCGGACTCGAAACGCGCGTGAAGGCGTACGCGAACCTGCTCGCAGCGCGCGGCGCCGACCGGGTCGACGTCGACATCCTCGCCGGAGCGAGCGCCGGCGGCCTCAATTCGGTGATCTACGCGGCCGCGCAGCGGGCCGGCCGGCCGATCGACGAGCTCAAGGACACGTGGCGCGATGTCGGCGGGCTGGCCGACCTCATGCATCCGCCCGGATTCGCGCGGGTGACGTCGTTGCTGCGCGGCGACGGCTACTTCTGGCCGAGCGTGCGCGACGCCCTCGTACGGCTGCACACGGCCGAGCACTTCCACCCCGACCTCATCCCCGGTCACATCTCGGTCGACCTGTCGGCGACGCTCATCGACAGCGAGGACGCGCTCGATCCCGACACGAGGGAAGGACGCGGCGACTTCCACTTCGCGAGCCTCGACGATCGCGACCCGTCCCACCAAGACGGCGGGACGACCGGTTCGCGCACGCTGATCGGCAATCGCATCCCCGCGCGCGACCCTGCCCTCGCCGCACCCGAAGCCGCCGTGCTCGAGAGCCTCGACCGCCTCGCCTACGCCGCGCGGACGACCTCGTCGTTCCCGGGCGCGTTCGAGCCGGCGACCATCTACTCCTCGGTCGGCGGCGCCGCGCTCGCCGCCACCCCTCGCCCCAACATGCGGTTTGCCTTCGGGGCCCACCGGGCGAACGACGACACGCCCTATCGGGTCATCGACGGCGGCGTCTTCGACAACATCCCCATCACGCGGGCCCTCGGGGCGGTCAAGACGCGCGCATCGACGACGGCGAGCGAGCGGATGCTGTTGTACCTCGACCCGTCGCCCGCGCTCGACCCGGGCGTCGGCGCTGTGTACGAAGAGGGCCGGGCGCGCCTGTCCAACGCCGTGATCGGCGCGGTCTCGCGCCGCTTCCGCCACGAGACCGAGGGCGGCGAGCTCGAGGAGCTCGACCGGTTCGTGCACGACGTCACGATGGCCACCGGACGGTGGGAGTCGTTCGCGACGCTCTCGCGCGTACCGTGGGATGCGGCATCCCGCGCCGAGCGCGTCTCGGCCTACGCGCGCTATCGGCAGTCGAGCGACGCCAACCTGCTCGTCGAGACGCTGTCGTTCCCCGCACGCGCGCAGCTGAGCTGGGAGTCGTCGCGACGGGGCGCGTGGCGCGGGATCGACCGCGACGTCGCCGACGGCCTGCGCGCCGACGCGCTGCCCGCCTACAACCGCCGCAGCTGGAACGTGGATCCCGACGGATCGACGCACGTGCTGACCGGTCCGCAGGGTCTGCTGGACGCCGCGCAGTGCGTGCTGTCGGCCGTGCAGTGGCTCGAGCAGGCCACCCACTACGCGGGCGAGCCGCAGTGGAGCGAT
The DNA here is from genome assembly GCA_030425055.1 of Actinomycetes bacterium. Classification (GTDB taxonomy): domain Bacteria; phylum Actinomycetota; class Actinomycetes; order Actinomycetales; family Microbacteriaceae; genus Microbacterium. Next base: position 3,183 of record JAUHVN010000024.1, read on the forward strand.
GCGCAGCGTGCCGATCAGGTCACAGCGCGGCTGCTCGCCTACGACGTCATCGCGAGTGCGACGTCGCTGCGCGATCAGGCGCTCGCGCGCGTGCTCGACGCGGTGCAGGCGGCCGCCGACTCGGCCCCCGCCACGTCGGCCGTCGGAGACCTCATCATCGACACGTGGCTCGCACCGCCGGACGACGCGACACCCGTCGAACACGCGTGGCGCCGACTCGACCGCGCGTGGCATGCGCTGCGCGCGTCGTTCGAGCGCATGGGCGCCGAGGCCGCGGCGACCGACCCCGCGCTCGTGAGGGCGGCCGAGGAACGGTGGTCGCGCAACGAGCGGCGCCTGCCACGCGACTCCGGGCTCGCGGCCATCCTGTGGCGGGAGTGCCCGTGGCGGGGCCCGATCGAAGCCGACTTCGGCAGCGACGAACCCGCGGGCGCCGTGGATCTGCCTCCGCTGTTCGCCGCGACCGGCATGCCGCCGGTGGTCACCCACGCGACCTACACGCGCATCGACGGCCACTCCGCCGCCGAGGCGCTCGCGTCGACACCGGGCCTCGAGTCGGTCGTCGCGCGGCTGCGCGAGAAGGACCGCGCCCACCGTGCCGCCGCGGCCCTCGCCGACCCGCACCTCACCCTTCGGCGGGCGTGGGAGCACCTGCACTCGGGTGACGGGATCGTACCCGCGCCGGTGAAGCTGGCCGGAACGCGCATCGCCAACTTCTCGGGCTTCCTCAGCTCGTCGTGGCGCGAGAACGACTGGTGGTGGGGGCGCCTCGACGCCGCGGCGGGCCTCGCGCGGGCGCTGTACAACGCGCCGGGTGCCGAGCTGCAGGCCGCGATCGTGTCGGACATGCACGCGGGCCGCGAGACCGACGCCGACGACGCGGGGCCGCGCCTGGACGGCGGCCTCGACGACATCGGCTCGCTCGACCCCGACTACGTGGCCGGGCTCGCCGGTCGTGGTGCGCGCGTGCTGTCGCGCGCGCTGCCGACGCCGAACTCGGCGCTCGGCACGGCGGTCGTGCGCGTCGTCGCCTGGATGCTGCGCCCGCTGACCGTGCTGCTTCCCGCCGTCGTCGACCCGCCGCGGATCGCCTTCGTGGGCGGGATGCTGCTCGCGCTGGCCACCGCGCTGTCATGGCCGGCCCAGCCGTTCGCGACCTCGGCGGCCGTCGTCTGGCCGCGCGACGCCGTCACGGTCGGGGCCGCGCTGATCGCGCTCGCACTCGCCGCCCGCGGGATCTCGGCGGCCACCACCCGCTGGAAGCGGGTCCTGTCGGCGGATGAGGATCCACCCGATCTGAGGGCCTGGCGCGCACGGTCACTGCGGTCGGCCGGCGTCGTGTTCGCCGCGACCGTGGCGGCGCTGATCCCCCTCGCGGTGTCGATGAGGATGGGCGCGTGGGTGCCCGCCGTCGTGTGGGCCCTCGTCGCGGTGACCGGCGGCTATCTCGTCGGACGCAGCGCGCTGCGCGTCGGCACGTCCGCGGGCGCGGCCGGTGCCGCCCGCTGGACGCCGACGATCGTCGTCGGCGCTGCGCTGGTGGCCGCAGTCGTCGTGGGCGTCGCCGGGCTCGTCGGTGCGCCGTGGGCCGCGGTGCCGGCCGCCGGCGGTGTCGGCTGGACCGCGTGGTGGGTCGCCGGCGCCGCAGCCGCGATCGGAGTCGCCCTGCTGTGGGGGTGGCAGCGGGCATGGTTCGCCGTGGCGGCGGCGCTGGTCGCGGTCGGGCTCGGCGCGGCATCCGCTCTGCTCGTCGCGTGGCTCGGCGGACCGTCGGCGCTCGCGTGGATCGTCGGGATCGTGGTGTGGGGCAACGTGCTGTGGCTCGCCCCCGAGACCGGCTGGGGTGCGAAGGCGCTCGACGACACGCCGCGTCTCCGGCGCTGACGCAAGTCAGCGGAGGCTACGCGGCATTGATCCGGTCCGCGTCAATGATCGTGTAGGCGTAGCCCTGCTCGGCGAGGAAGCGCTGACGGTTCTGCGCGAAGTCCTGGTCGACCGTGTCGCGCGCGATGAGCGTGTAGAAGCTCGCGGTGCGACCCGATTCCTTGGGGCGCAGCAGCCGGCCGAGGCGCTGGGCCTCCTCCTGACGTGACCCGAACGATCCCGACACCTGGATCGCGACGGATGCCTCGGGCAGATCGATCGAGAAGTTCGCGACCTTCGACACCACGAGCACCGTGATCGTGCCCTCGCGGAACGCCTGGTAGAGCTCCTCGCGCTCGTCGACGGGGGTCGCGCCGGTGATCTTGGGGGCGTCGAGCGCCTCGGCGAGCACGTCGATCTGGTCGAGGTACTGGCCGATGATGAGGATGCGCTCGCCCTCGTGGCGGTCGACGAGGTCGCGCACGACGCCGATCTTCGCCGGCGCGGTCGCCGCGAGCCGGTAGCGCTCGTCGTCGGCCGCCGCCGCGTACTCGAGCCTGTCGCCGGCGGGCAGGTCGATGCGCACCTCGTAGCAGACCGCCGGAGAGATGAAGCCCTGCGCCTCGATCTCCTTCCAGGGTGCGTCGAACCGCTTGGGACCGATGAGGCTGAACACGTCGCCCTCGCGGCCGTCTTCGCGCACGAGCGTCGCGGTGAGGCCGAGGCGCCGACGGGCCTGCAGGTCGGCGGTGAGCTTGAAGACGGGCGCGGGCAGCAGGTGCACCTCGTCGTACACGATGAGGCCCCAGTCGAGGGCGTCGAGCAGCGCGAGGTGCGCGTACTGGCCCTTCCGCTTCGCCGTGAGGATCTGGTACGTCGCGATCGTGACCGGCTTGACCTCCTTGGCCTGGCCGGAGTACTCGCCGATCTCTTCCGCGGTCAGCGATGTGCGCTTGAGCAGCTCGTCGCGCCACTGGCGCGCGCTGACCGTGTTGGTCACCAGGATGAGCGTCGTCGTCTTGGTGTCGGCCATCGCTCCGGCGCCGACGAGCGTCTTGCCCGCGCCGCAGGGCAGCACAACGACGCCCGATCCGCCCTCGGTGAAGGTGTCGACCGCCTGGCGCTGGTAGGGGCGCAGGCCCCAGCCGTTCTCGGCGAGGTCGATCGGATGCGGCGTGCCGGGCGTGTAGCCGGCGAGGTCTTCGGCCGGCCAGCCGATCTTCAGCAGCTCCTGCTTGATCTGACCGCGCGCCCACGCGTCGACGACGTACGCGTCGGGGGAGGGGTGGCCGATCAGCAGCGGCTGGATGCGCTTGTTCTTGGTGACTTCGGCCAGCACCGCGGCATCCGTCGAGCGCAGCAGCAGCGTGCCTTCGTCGTCGCGCTCGATCACGAGGCGTCCGTAGCGGCCGACGGTCTCGGCGATGTCGATCGACACCGACGGGGGCACGGGGAAGCGCGTCCACCGGTCGAGGGTGGCCAGCATGTCCTCGGCGTCGTGGCCGGCGGCGCGGGCGTTCCACAGGCCGAGCCGCGTGATGCGGTAGGTGTGGATGTGCTCGGGAGCGCGCTCGAGCTCGGCGAAGATCGCGAGCTCGTGGCGCGCCGACTCCGCGTCGGGATGCGCCACTTCGAGCAGCACCGTGCGGTCGCTCTGGACGATGAGGGGGCCGTCAGCCATAACGGGAAAGTCTACCGCCGACCGGGCTGTGGACGGGCGGCGGGGCCCCGGTGGAGCCTCGGATAGTCTCGACCGGTGCGCAGTGGTGACATCCGTCTCAAGCAGTTCAGCGAGGGCCCCGGCGGCTTCTTCCGGTTCTTCTCCGAGAGGTTCGACGCCGACCAGGTCGACGAGTTCCTCGAGCAGTGCGCGCGGTCGCTCGAAGCGGGCGAGCGCGGCTTCGCGAACGCACCGCTGCGCGGCGACGACATCGTCGTCAAGCAGTTCCGCTACACGCGCTTCGGCCGTGGGTACGACCCCGACGAGGTCGACGACTACCTCGACGAGATCGTGGTCGCGCTGCGCGAGCACGAGACATCGACCGAAGCCGAAGGAACCCCTCAGGCCGGCTGAACGCGGATTATGCTGCTGACCGGCAGCGTGCGCTCGATGTCGGCGCCCCGGTCGCGACCGCGTAGGCGCCCGCCGCCGAGTCCCGATGCCTCGAGGGTGAACGCGCGCTCCGAGCCGTCGGGCATCCGCACCACGACGACGATCTCGGACTTCGCCCGCACGGCCTGATCGAGTTCGCGCTCGAGCCATGCTCCTTCGCCGTCGACGCCGTGGCCGGCGCGCAGGGTGTCGATGAGACCCGCGTACGTGCCGGCGGAATCGCGCGCGGTCGCGTCCGCATCGGCGACGCGGCGGTGCAGCGCCTCGGGTTCGCCGTCGCCGTCGTGCGCGATGACAGGGTAGCGCGCGTCGGCGAGGCTCCAGTAGACGGCATCGCGCGCGACGCGCGAGGTCAGGCCGTCGCCGTCGCCCAGCAGCCCGAGCGGCCGCAACGCCTGATCCACCTCGATCGCCCGCAGCAGGTTCGGATCGCTGCTCGTGACGCGCGTGCGGCCGGTCGCGGCATCCGTCGTCACCTCGACGAGGCCGTGCCGTGCCGCCGTCGTCTGGATGAGGTAGTCGAGAGGCTGGGGGATGCCGGTGAGCGAGAGCTCGCCGAGGAACGCGCGGATCGAGTCCGCCGTCTCGCCCTCGGTGACGCCCGCCGCCAGCGAGTCGGCGGTGAACCGGTAGGTGGATGCCTGGGCCCGCGACTCACGCAGCGCGATGCGCCGCAGCCGCAGATCGAGCGCCGGCGCCAGCGGACCCGGGGCGATCGCGCTCAGGTCGGCCTGCAGATAGAGACGGTCGATCTCGGCGGGCAGCATGCGCGCGAGGGCGTCGGCGTCGGGCTCGGCACCGAGGCGCAGCGGCGTCGCCCACTCCGGCTCTTCGTCGGCGGCGGTCGTCAGGCCCCAGCGCCGGGCCAGACGCTGCAGCGCGGCGGCCGTCTCGGGCCATGCCGCGTCGAGCGGGTACGCGTCGTTCCACAGCGCGACCGGCAGGTAGCCGCCCTCCGGCGTGCGCAGCCCGGCGGGCAGGGTCGAGCGGATGCCCGAAGCCACGACCGCCCAGCGCTCCGGCGTCGACCGTTCGAGCCAGCGGTCGGCGGCCACGGTCACGAGCCACTCGTGCGCCTCGGGTCGGGCGAGACCCGCGGCCTCGGCGGCGGCGAGCTGATCGTCGAGCTCATCGCCGTCGACGACGGCGCCGCCTTCGATCAGGCGCTTGCGGTCGGTGGCCGAGACCGAACCCGCACCGGTGCGGGCCAGCGGCGTCGCGAGCGTCTCGAGCAGGACATCGGTGAGTGAGCCCGAGGCCGAGAACACGCGCTCGGCGGCGGCCGCCGAAGTCTGTGCATCGGCGACGCGCGGCGCGGCGGGTGCCTCGACACGATCGAAGGCCCCCGGGTCGGCGGCGCGCAGCCCATCGACCACCGCGCGCACAGCGGAGTAGGGCGTTCCGTCGTCGCGGACGAGCGCCGCCTCGCGCAGCCGGCCGAGCGCGCGCTCATCGCCGCCGTCGACGAGGGCGGCGAGTTCGGTGCGCGAGAGCCGGCGCAGCATCCGCTCGATCGAGACGGGGTCGAGCAGCCCTTCGGCCGTGTCGAAGAAGTCCTGCCAGGCGACGGTGCGCGCCACCGCCCGCGCACTCAGCGTGGCCGCGAGCGCGTCGTCGTCGCGAGCGGCAAGCCACGACGCGAGGACGCGCTCGTCGGAGGTCACTCAGTCGCCTCGGTTGGCCCGAGACCTCCGCACGAAGCTCATCACGAGCACCGTCAGAAGCAGCGCGAAGGCGAGGATCGGCGCGATGTAGATCGTCACGCCGACGGCGGGCCACAGCCCCGCGGACATGTCGGCGCCCGCCGACGACGCGATCATGATCGCGAAGAAGCTGACCACCGACAGCACCAGCAGACCCAGCGACATGAACGCCAGGATGCGGTCGATCCGGCGGATCGGAACGTCGGTGCCATCGGACGGAGTGCTCATCCGCACCAGCCTAACCGGTGGCCGCGGTGCCGTAGGCTGAAGGGCGGGGTCTGCGGACCCCGTTGTTTCGCTCTCCCGCCCGATCGGGCACGTCTTTCAGTGAGGTTCGGATGCCCACCGGCAAGGTCAGATTCTTCGACGAGGAGAAGGGCTTCGGGTTCATCTCGGGCGAAGACGGCCAGGACGTCTTCCTGCACGCGAGCGCCCTGCCCGCGGACGCGCCCGCGCCCAAGGCCGGTACGCGCGTCGAGTTCGGCATCGCGGACGGCCGCCGCGGACCGCAGGCCCTCTCGGTGCGCGTCCTCGACGCCCCCGTCAGCATGGCCAAGCGCTCGCGCAAGCCCGCCGACGACATGGCGGTCATCATCAACGATCTGGTGAACCTGCTCGACGGCGTCGGCAACGGACTGCGCAACGGGCGCTACCCGAGCGGACGCGAAGGCAAGACGATCGCCGCGCTGCTGCGCAAGGTGGCCGATGACCTCGACGCCTGAGCCCGACGACGCCGCCCCCGAGACCGAGGACGCCGCGGTCGCGGCCGAGAGCGCCGCAGTGGAGACCGAAGAGGCTGCCGTCGAGGTCGACCCGGCGCTGCTCGAGGCGCACGACCTCGCGCTCGCGGCGCTGCGCGAGATCACGCCCGACGAGACCATCGGCGCCGCCGCCGGGTACCGCAGCGAGGCCGAGGGCGTCGTGTCGCTGCGCTTCGAGAACAGGCTGGGCGGCTACCCGGGCTGGTACTGGACCGTGAGCCTCGCCCGCGTCGAAGGCGCTGAACCGACCGTGCTCGAGGTCGAACTGCTGCCCGGCGACGGCGCGCTGCTCGCCCCCGACTGGGTGCCGTGGGCCGAGCGCCTGGCCGAGTACCAGGCTGCTCAGGCGGCCGCGGCCGAAGCCGCAGCGGCCGAGCAGGCCGACGAGGACGTCGATGACGAGGCGGACGAACTCGACGACGTCGACGATCTGGATGCCTCGGACTTCGACACCGACGGCTCGCCGATCCTGCACGCGGGCGACGTCGACGGTGTTGACATCGACGAACTCGACGAAGACGCGGACGACGATTCGGACGATGACGACGATTCGGACGACGACGACGAAGAGGACGAGGACGACGAATCGGACGAAGACGAATCGGACGAAGACGAATCGGACGAAGACGAATCGGACGACGACGACTCGGTTGACGACGATTCGGACGACTCGGTTGAGGACGACTCGGACGACGACGACTCGGACGACGAGGACGACTTCGACGAAGACGAATCGGACGACGAGGACGACTTCGACGACGAGTCCGACGACTCGGACGACGAGGACGACGACTGAGCCGTCGGCGCGGTCAGAGCCGCTCGACCACGTGGTCGATGCAGCCGATCAGCCGACGCACGTCGTCGGGGTCGATCGAGACGAAGGTCGCGACGCGCAGCTGGTTGCGGCCGAGCTTGCGGTACGGCTCGGTGTCGACGACGCCGTTCTCGCGCAGCGTGCGGGCGACGGCCGCGGCATCCACCGACTCGTCGAAGTCGATCGTGACCACCACCTGCGAGCGGTCGGCCGGGTCGGCGACGTAGGGCGTGGCGAACGCGGATGCCTCGGCCCACGCGTACAGCTGCTGTGACGACTCGCGCGAACGGGCGTCGGCCCACGCGAGGCCGCCGTTGCCGAGGATCCAGCTCAGCTGCTCGTCGAGCAGGAACAGCGTCGCGACGGCGGGGGTGTTGAGCGTCTGCTGCAGGCGCGAGTTGTCGAGTGCGAGCTTGAGGCTCAGGAACTCGGGGATGTAGCGGTCCGATGCCGCGATCCGCTCGATGCGCTCGATCGCCGCGGGCGAGGCGAGGGCGAACCACAGGCCGCCGTCCGAGCCGAGGTTCTTCTGAGGTGCGAAGTAGTAGAGGTCGGCCTCGGCGGCGTCGAACGCGATGCCGCCCGCGGCGCTGGTGGCATCCACCACCGTCAGTGCGCCGTCGTCGCCGTGCACGCGCTCGACCGCGACGGCGACACCGGTCGACGTCTCGTTGTGCGGATACGCGTAGACGTCGACGCCGGCGACGGCCTCGGCGTGCGCCCGCGTGCCCGGGGTCGCGTCGCGCACGTCGGGCGCGGTCAGCCACGGTGCCGCGGCGGCACGCGCGAATTTGCCGCCGAACTCGCCGAAGACGAGGTTCTGGCTGCGCTGCTCGATGAGGCCGAACGCGGCTGCGTCCCAGAACGCGGTCGAGCCGCCGTTGCCGAGGATCACCTCGTAGCCGTCGGGCACCGAGAAGAGTTCGGCCAGGTGCGTGCGCACGCTCTGCACGAGGTTCTTGATCGGCGCCTGCCGGTGCGACGTGCCCATCAGCGCCGCACCCGAGGTCGCGAGCGCCTCGAGCTGCGCGGGGCGCACGAGTGAAGGACCGCATCCGAAGCGACCGTCGACGGGCAGGAGTTCGCGCGGGATCTCGAGGTGGGGCATGCGTCGATTCTAGGGATGCCCGCGCGGCCGGCGTCGCCACCGGTCGGTAGGCTGATCGTGCCCCTTACGCCCCGAAGGACATCGCACATGACCGACCTCATCGACACCACCGAGATGTATCTGCGGACCATCCTCGAACTCGAGGAGGAGAACATCGTTCCGCTGCGTGCGCGCATCTCGGAGCGACTCGGTCACTCGGGTCCGACGGTGTCGCAGACGATCGGTCGGATGGAGCGCGACGGCCTCGTCGTCGTCGGCGACGACCGCACCCTCGAGCTCACCGACTCGGGTCGGCAGAAGGCCGTCGACGTCATGCGCAAGCACCGCCTCGCCGAGCGGCTGCTCTCCGACGTCATCGGACTCGACTGGGCGTTCGTCCACGAAGAGGCGTGCCGCTGGGAGCACGTCATGAGCGAGCAGGTCGAGCGCCGCCTGGTCGAGCTTCTCGGGCATCCCACCGAGTCGCCGTACGGCAACCCCATCCCGGGCCTCGACCAGCTGGGTGATGTGCCGTCGCAGACCTTCGAGCAGGGCGTCGTCGGCCTCGTCCGGCTGATGAACGAGACCGGCGCGCCCGTCGCCGGAACCGTGCGTCGCCTGGCCGAGCCCGCGCAGGTCGACCCCGAGTTGCTGCAGCAGCTGAAGGCGGCCGGGGTGGTGCCGGGAGCCCAGGGCAGCTACCGCTTCAACGAGGGATACGTGCTCGTCGAGATGGACGGCAACGACGAGGGTCTCGAGCTGCCCGTCGAGGTGGCATCCCATATCTTCCTCGTCGACGAGCGACACGCACAGGCACCTGCCAGCCGCTGAACGTGACTTATTCGTTACCTTCGGGTAGCCTCGGTACGTCGATTCGGCGCGAAGCCCGCCTGTTCGACCCCACGTGGAAACGCCTCAGCGGCCCGTCGTCCACGAGGTGAACGCACATCGTGCCCCGATAACGAGTGCGACGGGCCAGCGCTCCGGCGCCGAGGCGCCGGAGGAGAGCTTGACCGAAGAGACTGATCAGAACGCGCAGGATGTGCCCGCCGACACGGCGGGTCTGACCCGTCGCTCGACGACACGGTCGGTCGCGCGACGCTCGACGGCTGTCAAGCCGCGGCGGCGCGCCGCGCTGTTCACGCGCACGCCGAAGACGAAGACCACCGCGAAGGCCCACAACGGTCGCCCGTTCCGCAGCCTCGCCATCCTCACGGTGGTCGGCGGTCTCATCGTCACCGTCGCCCTTCCCGCCTACGGCGTCTGGCAACCGACCGAAGACGTGACCACCATCCAGCAGGTCGCCGCCGACGACGCGCAGTCGCTCGTCGTGGCATCCGATGCGACCGGCAGCGAACTCGAGCGCGACAGCTACTCGGCGACGACTCAGAAAGAGATCGACGAGAAGAAGGCGAAGGAGGCCGCAGCGGCGGCCGCCGCCGCCCGCGCCCAGCTCGCGACGTCCAGCAGCAGCGGCGTCAGCTCGGTCAACCTGAGCATGGTCGCGCCCGGTTCGGGTGCGGTGCGCTACCCGGTCACGAACTTCAGCTACCAGTGGGAGAGCAACGGCTTCCAGACCGCCTCTCGGCCGACCCACAACGGTCTCGACATGATGACCTCGTACGGCACGCCGATCTTCGCGGCGGCCGCGGGTGTCGTGCGCACGTCCACCAACAACGGCGGCACGTACGGCGGGCTCATCATCATCGACCACGTCATCAACGGCCAGCAGGTCTCGACCCTTTACGCCCACGTGATCTACGGATCGCAGGTCGTCTCGCCGGGGCAGACCGTGTCGGCCGGACAGGTCATCGCGCAGGTCGGCCAGACCGGCTTCGCGACCGCGCCGCACTGCCACTTCGAGGTGCACCTCGGCGGCACGCCGATCAACCCCCTCGCCTGGCTGCAGGCGAACGCCGGCTGACCCGCTGCCGTTCGGCGACACGCCACCGCGAGTTCACCCGGGGGTTCGGCCCCTGCTGTGCGGGCGTGCATTAGCCTGAAACCCGACGCTGAGAGAAGCGGAGGGAGCCGATGGGCCGCATACCACGCATCCGAACCACGGATGCGCTCGGACGCCTCGTCCTTCGGCATCGTATGTCCGGATGCCACGGCTGCACCGTGGCGCCATGGCGCTGTCTGTAAGACAGCGCCTTTTTTCATGCCCCTGCGCCCTTGATTCGTCGAACGTCGAACACACCGAGAAGCCGTCCCGGCCGTTCGAGAGGATGAGGAATGCGCACCCTGGTGCTGAACGCGGGCTATGAGCCGCTCGCCGTCGTGTCGTTCAAGCGGGCCCTCGTGCTCGTGATGAACGAGAAGGCCACCATCGTCGAGCAGATCGACGAGGAACCGGTGTGGGGCACGACCCGCACCTATGATCGCCCCGCGGTGATCATCCTGACCCGCTACGTGCGGGTCCCCGGGGGCAGACGGGTGCCCGTGACCCGCCGCGGCGTGCTCAGACGCGACGGTCACCGCTGCGGGTACTGCGCGAAGTCGGCCTCGACGATCGACCACATCCTGCCGCGCTCGCGCGGCGGCGCCGACTCGTGGGAGAACCTCGTCGCGTGCTGCCTGCGGTGCAACAACGTCAAGGGCGACCGCACGCCCCAGGAGATGGGCTGGGAGCTGCGGTCCACACCGCGTCCGCCCCGGGGCTCGTCGTGGACGGTGCGCGGCACCGACCGCACCGACCCGCGGTGGGAGCCCTACCTCGCGCTCGCCGCATGACGCGGGCGGGCACGGCATCCGCCGCATCCGCGGCATCCTCAAACCGTCACGTTCTGGGTGAACCGGCACGCGATGCGCAGCGGTTCGGCCGAATCGTGCCGGTTCACGGGGAGTGCGCCGCATGACGCGGGCGCTGATCGTCGTCGACCTGCAGCGCGCGTTCGACGACCTGGAGTTCTGGGGGCCGACGACCAACCCGGCGTGCGAGCCCCACGTCGCGGCGCTCGTGGCCGCGTGGCAGTCGGCGGGGGAGCCCGTCGTGATCGTGCGGCATGACTCGGTCGAGCCGGGGTCGCCGCTGGCTGTGGGATCGGACGGGAACCGGCTCAAGGACGAGATCGCCGACGTCGAGCCCGCGCTGCTGGTCGTGAAGTCGGTGAACTCGGCGTTCTACGGTAAGCCCGACCTGCACGCCTGGCTGTCGGGCCGCGGGATCGGCGAGGTCGTGCTGTGCGGCATCCAGACCAACATGTGCGTCGAGACCACCGCGCGCATGGCCGGCAACCTCGGCTACGACGTGACGGTCGCGCTGGATGCCACGCGCACGTTCGACCTCACCACTCACGTGCCCGGCCTCGGCGAGGTGACGCGCACCGCCGACGAGCTGATGGCGACGGCGGCGCTCGAGCTGCAGGGCGGAGGGTTCGCGACGATCGCCACCACGGCGCAGCTGCTCGACGCCGAGCATCGAACATAGGTGTCGGAACCGGGGGTTAGCCTGTCTTCCTGACGTTGACTCATTAGAACACACGTTCTAATCTGTCGGGATGAGGGGCACGGTGGCGGCGACCATTCCACGCGCGCTCGCACCCGCCGACGAGGTGGGGCGGCTGCGCGCCCAGCTCGAGCGGGTCCAGGGGCGCCGCCTCGACGCCCCTGTGCTGCCGGTCGCCCCCGCGCTTGCCGATCTGCTGCCGGGTGGGGGACTGCGACCGGGCGCCGCATACTCGCTGGCACCGTCGATGTCTCTGCTGCTGGCGCTGATGTCGCACGCCTCGCAGGCGGGCTCGTGGTGCGGGGTGGTCGGGATGCCGCAGCTCGGCGCCGAAGCGGCCGAGAGCATGGGCGTCGACCTGTCGCGGCTGGTGCTCGTGCCCGACCCCGGCGCCCGGTGGCTCGCCGTGACCGCGACCGTCGCCGAAGTGCTGCCGGTGGTCGCGGTGCGTCCGGGGTCGCGGGCGTCCGACGGCGACGTCTCGCGGCTGGCGGCGCGGCTGCGCGACCGCGGTGCGGTGCTGCTCGTGCAGGGTCCGTGGGCGCAGGCCGAGGCCGTGCTCGACGTCGACGATCCGAGCTGGCAGGGCCTCGAGCGGGGGCACGGATGCCTCGTCTCGCGCACCGTGACGATCACCGCCGCGAGCAGGCGCTGGCCGGTGCCCCGCCGTGCCCGCGTGCTGCTGCCCGGCCCCGACGGCGGCGTCGAGGCCGCGACGGAGCGGGCGGTGCGGCATCCGCTCGTCGCTCCGCTCGGCGACCCGCATGCCGACCCGCACGAGACCGTGCTCGACGCTCCGCTCGAGCTGCCGCTCACGGCGAGGGCGGGCTGACGTGTCGCTCCGCGCCCCGGTGCGCAGCCTCGTGCTGTGGTTCCCCGACTGGCCGATCACCGCGCTGCACCACGAGGGTGCGGTGGATGCCGCCGCCCCGGTGGCGGTGATCGACCGCAACCTGGTGTCGGCGTGCTCGCCGGCCGCGCGGGCCGAGGGCGTGCGCATCGGTCAGCGGCGCCGCGACGCGCAGGCGCGCTGTCCGTCGCTGACGGTGGTCGCCGCCGACCCCGCGCGCGACCACCGCGTCTTCGCACCGGTCGTGACCCGCATCGAGGCGCACGCACCCGGCGTGCAGCCGGTGCGGCCGGGGCTGTGCGCGCTGCGCGCGCGGGGTCCGGCCCGCTACTACGGCGGTGAGGAGCAGGCCGCGCGCGTGCTGCTGGGCGAGCTCACCGACCTGGGGGCGGTGCGGGCTGGTGTCGCCGACGGTCCCTTCACCGCCGAGCAGGCGGCCGCCGCGGCGGCGACCGCGGCCGATCCGGTGTTCGTCGTACCG
>JAUHVN010000410.1 GCA_030425055.1 Actinomycetes bacterium
CGCGTGCATGAGACCCACCCGAAAGGCGGACGATGACACGGCCCTGGACTCCCCTGGCGATCACGTACCTGATCCTGTCGCTCGTCGGCCTCGTCGTCACTGCGGCGCTCAACGTCTGGTCGGTCGTGCTCATGCGCGACTGGTTCGCAGACCTCTTCGCCGGAGGTCCGGCGGTCGGCTCGATCGGCGTCGACCTGCTCGTGGTCGCGGTGGCCGGAGGCATCCTGATCATCGTCGAAGCACGCCGGATCGGGATGCGGCACGCCTGGCTGTTCATCGTGCTCGCGGGAGTCACCGCGTTCGCGTTCACGTTCCCCCTCTTCCTCGCACTGCGCGAGCGCCGGATCGCCGAGAACTCACACCCCGCTCCCAGGCTCGATGGACCAAATCGGCGGTGACGCGCGTTCCACCTGGTGACGTCGCAGCCAGCGGCGTCGGCAAGGAGCGATCGTGACCACCGATTACCGCAAGACACCCGAGGCGCTGAGCCGCCTCACCGACCTCCAGCACCGCGTGACGCAGCGGGATGCCACAGAGCCCGCCTTCCGCAACGCGTACTGGGACAACCACCAGCCCGGCATCTACGTCGACGTCGTATCGGGTCAGCCGCTGTTCTCGTCCACGGACAAGTACGACAGCGGCACCGGATGGCCGAGCTTCACGGCCCCGATCGACCGGGCTGCCGTGACCACCCGCGCCGACAAGGGCCTGTGGATGACGCGCACCGAGGTGCGCTCGTCCGGCGCCGACAGCCACCTGGGGCATGTGTTCGACGACGGCCCGTACCAGGCGGGCGGGCTGAGATACTGCATGAACTCGGCCGCGCTGCGGTTCATCCCCGCCGCCGAGCTCGAGGAGCAGGGCTACGGCGACTACCGGCATCTGTTCACCAACGACGAGGAGACCACATCATGAGCGGCGAGATCACCCAGACCCCGAACACCGAGACGGCCGTGCTGGCCGGCGGATGCTTCTGGGGGATGCAGGACCTCATCCGCAAGCAGCCCGGCGTGATCGAGACGCGCGTCGGCTACACCGGCGGCAGCAACGCGAACGCGACGTACGGATACCACCCCGGGCACGCCGAGGCGGTCGAGATCGTCTTCGACCCGACGGCGACGACGTACCGCGACATCCTGGCGTTCTTCTTCCAGATCCACGACCCGAGCACCCTGAACCGTCAGGGCAACGACATCGGCTCGAGCTACCGTTCGGCGATCTTCCCGGTCACACCCGAGCAGGAGGCCGTCGCCCGCGAGACGATCGCCGACGTCGACGCCTCGGGGCTGTGGCCCGCGAAGGCCGTCACCACGATCGAGCCGCTCGGCCCGTTCTGGCAGGCAGAGCCCGAGCACCAGGACTACCTGGTGAAGTACCCGAACGGCTACACGTGCCACTTCCCGCGCGCGGGCTGGGTACTGCCCAAGCGCGACGCGACTGCGGTCTGATCAACAGCGGGGCGGCGGAACATCCGCCGCCCCGCTACCGTTGCACCCGAGATGCAGCGATTCGGAACACTCTCGTTCGGCCACTACGGCCCCCTCGGCGGCGGCCTCGAGCTGAGCGCGGCCGACTCAATGCTCCAGGCGATCGACCTGGCGCAGGGCATGGACGACATCGGCGTCAACGGCGTGTACTTCCGCGTCCACCACTTCGCGCGTCAGCAGTCCTCGCCCCTGCCGCTCATGGCGGCAATCGCCGCGCGCACCGAGCACATCGAGGTCGGCACCGGCGTCATCGACATGAGGTACGAGAATCCCCTGTACCTCGCCGAGGAGGCGGCATCCGTCGACCTGATCTCAGGCGGCCGTCTCGCCCTCGGCGTCAGCCGCGGCTCACCCGAGACCGTCGTCCGTGGGTACGAGGCCTTCGGCTACACGGGGTCGCAGGACCCGCGCGGCGCCGACATCGCACGCGAGCACTTCGCGCTGTTCCTGCGCGCGATCGAGGGCGAGGGCCTCGCCGAGCGCGACCCGAACTCGCCGTTCGGGGGCGGGCACGGCATGCAGCGCATCGAACCGCATTCCCCCGGCCTGCGCTCGCGCGTGTGGTGGGGTGCCGGAAACAGCGACTCCGCCGAGTGGGCGGGGCGCGTCGGCGTCAACCTCATGTCGTCCACTCTCGTGACCGAGGCGAAGGGCGGGATGCCGTTCGACGAGCTGCAGGCGGAGCAGATCGACGTCTTCCGCTCGGCGTGGCGCGAGGCCGGGCATCCCGGCGAGCCACGCGTCTCGGTGAGCCGCTCGATCATCCCGATCACGACCGCGCAGGAGCGGATGTACTTCGGCGGACGCCAGGACGGCGACCAGGTCGGGATCATCGACGGCATCCGTTCGACCTTCGGCAAGACGTATGCCGCCGAGCCCGACGTGCTGGCCCGCCAGCTGGCCGCCGACGAGGCGATCGCGGCGGCGGACACGCTGCTGCTGACGGTCCCCAACCAGCTGGGCGTCGACTA
>JAUHVN010000025.1 GCA_030425055.1 Actinomycetes bacterium
GGCTCCGAGATAGCCGCGCAGCGCGGCCGTGAGCTCAGACCGCCACGCGCGCGGCGGCAGCCACTCCTCGACCAGCGGCGCCGACTGCACGGCCGACTGCACGATGAGCAGCACCGTGGCGGCGAGCCGTTCGGGACGGCCCGATCGCACGATGCCGGATGCCTGAGCCGCGGCGATCCGGGCCGACAGGTCCGCGTGGATCGCACGCTGGCTGCTGCCGAGCCGGTCGAGGATGTAGCGGGCGAACAGCTCGGGGTCGGTGTCGCGCAGCCGCTCGATGAGCGGCATCCGCCGGATGCGGTCGGCCGTGTCGACGAGCACCGCGACGAACGCGCCCAGGTCGTGTGCGGGTGCCTGCGGCGGCAGGCCGGCGACCAGCTCGCGGGTCACGAGGGCGGCGAAGACGGCCTGCAGGTCGGGCCAGTACCGATAGAGGGTCTGTCGCGACACGCCGGCTCGCCGCGCGATGTCGGATGCGCTGGTGCGGCGGATGCCGTGGGCGAGCACCTCTGCGAGAGCCGCGTCGAGGATGGCGGTCTCGGTGTCGGCGACGGTCTCGGCCATGTGACAACCATACAGAATGTGTCATACTGTCGCCATGGCCGCGCCATCGTCGACGCCCGCACTGCCCGCCGTCCCCGCGCCGCGAGCCCGATCCGATTGGGATGCCTGGGGCACGCAGCCCGCGTCGCTGCCCGCCGGGGCGAAGACCCTGCTCGCGACGCTGCTGCCCGGCAGACCGCATCCGCTCGCCCGCATCGCCGATCCGCGCCTCAGTCCGTCGCGGCTCGACGACGCCGACCTCGACGACCTCGCCGCGATCGTGGGCGCCGGACACGCCACGCGCGACGACGCCGTCCGCCGCGTCCACCTCGGCGGCAAGAGCACCCCCGACCTGATCCGCCGCCGCTCCCCCGAAGTGCAGGCGGCCCCCGACGCCGTCGTCTCCCCCGGATCGCACGACGAGGTCCGCGCGGTGATGGACCACTGCGACCGCGCCGGAATCGCGATCGTGCCCTTCGGCGGCGGCACGTCCGTCGTCGGCGGAGTGGACCCCGAGCGCGGGACGCACGACGCGGTGATCGCCCTCGACCTCGCGCGCACCGCCGCACTGCTCGATCTCGACCGCACGTCGCTGCTGGCGACGCTCGGCGCCGGCACGACGGGGCCGCAGGCCGAAGAGCTGCTCGGCGCGCACGGGCTCACCCTGGGACACTTCCCGCAGAGCTTCGAGTTCGCGTCGATCGGCGGGTTCGCCGCCACGCGCTCGAGCGGGCAGGCATCCCGCGGCTACGGGCGCTTCGACGAGCTCGTGCACACGCTGCGGGTCGCGACGCCGCGCGGCGACCTGCAGCTGGGGCGCGCGCAGGCGGGCGCCGCCGGCCCCGATCTTCGCGAGCTGTTCCTGGGATCGGAGGGCGCCCTCGGCGTGCTGACCGAGGTCACCGTGCGGGTGCGACCCGCGCCGCGCGCGACCGCGTACGCCGCGTGGACGTTCCCCGACTTCGCCGCGGGTACCGAGGCTCTGCGCGAGGCGACCCAGCGCGGCATCCGGCCGACCGTGGTCCGCCTGAGCGACACGACCGAGACACGCGTCAACGCGGCGATGGGCGGCCATCTCGGCCGACTCGGCGGGAGCCTTGCGATCATGACCACCGAAGGCTTCGACGACGCCGAAGCGGATGCCACCGCCCGTGCACTCGACGCCGTCTTCACCGCACGCGGCGCGAAGCCGCGCGGCGAGGCCCCCGCCCGCTCATGGGAGCGCGGGCGCTTCGCCTCGCCCGCGCTGCGCGACGCGCTGCTCGACGTCGGCGTGCTGGTGGAGACCCTCGAGACCGCGACGACGTGGGCGCACCTGCCCGACCTCAAGGCGTCGGTGACGGCGGCGCTCACCGACGCGCTCGCCGCCCACGGGACCAAGCCGATCGTGATGTGCCACATCTCGCACGTGTACCCGGCGGGTGCCTCGCTCTACTTCACCGTCGCGTGCGCGATGACGCCCGACCCCCTCACCCAGTGGGCGTCGGCCAAGGATGCCGCGTCCCGCGCGATCATCGCGAACGCAGGCACGATCACGCACCACCACGCGGTGGGGCGCGACCATCTGCCCTACCTCGAGTCCGAGATCGGCGCGCTCGGCACCGATGTGCTGCGCGCCGTCAAGGAGCGGCTCGACCCCCGGGGCATCATGAACCCCGGAGTCCTCGTGCCCACGGACGGGAGGTGACATGGACGTCGCTCTCGTGGTGAACCCCGCGGCGCGCGGCGGCGCCCACCGTGCGACGGCGGTACGCGCCGCCGAGCGGCTGCGCTCTCACGGCGTGCGCACGACCCTCGTGAGCGGGGGAAGCGCCGCCGAGTCCGTCGACCTGCTGCGCGGAGCGTGCGCGCTCGGCGTCGACGCGGTCGCGGTCGCCGGCGGCGACGGCACCGTGTCGCTCGCCGTGCAGGTCGTGGCGGGAACCGGCATCCCGCTCGGCATCGTCCCGGCGGGCACCGGCAACGACTTCGCCGCCGCGCTCGGCCTGCGCGAGCTCGACGCCGAAGCGGCCGCCGACGTCATCGCTGCGGGGCGCACCCGCACCGTCGACGTCGCCCGCGCCCAGCGCACCGACGGCACCGAGGTGTTCTTCGACTCGGTGCTCGCGAGCGGATTCGACTCGAAGGTCAACGACCGCGCCAACGGCATGCGCTGGCCGCGCGGCGGATCGCGCTACAACATCGCGATCCTCGTCGAGTTCCTGCGGCTCACACCGATCCCTTACGTGGTCGATCTCGAGTTCGCCGACGGGCGCCGCGAGCGCGTCACGGCCGACCTCGCGATGGCGACGGTCGGCAACACGTCGAGCTACGGCAGCGGCATCCCGATCTGCCCCTCCGCCGACCCCGCCGACGGCCTGCTCGACGTCACGCTGGTGCACGCCGCGGGCCGCGCGACCCTGCTGCGCATCCTGCCGCGCGCGTATCGCGGCACGCACGTCGAGGCGCCGCAGGTCGACACTTACCGTGTCCGCTCGGTCCGGCTCGATGCGCCGGGGATTACCGCCTACGCCGACGGAGACCCGATCGGTCCGCTGCCGCTGGACATCGAGGTCGTGCCCGGTGCGCTCGAGGTGTTCGCTCCCGACGCGTGACTCAGTGAGCGGTGTGCGCGGCGCGCAGCTCGGCCAGCACGCGCGCGCGGAGCTCCTCGGGAGCCTCCTCCTTGCAGGCGCGCGCCACCACATCGGTGAGCGTGCGCGCCACGAGGGCCTCGTCCTGGCATCCGGGGCAGTTCTCGAGGTGCTCCGCGATGTCGGAGTGCTTCGTCTTGCACACCTCGTCGCGCAGGTACTCCTCGAGGTCTCGCCGCGCCTTCTCGCAGCCGCAATCGGTCATGTCGTGCTCCTCGTCGCGGCAGTACCGATGCCGCTCTCCTTCGCGTAATCGGCCAGCAGTTCACGAAGCATGCGCCTGCCGCGGTGCAGGCGGCTCATGACCGTGCCGATGGGGGTCTTCATGATGTCGGCGATCTCCTGGTAGGCGAAGCCCTCGACGTCGGCGAGGTACACCGCCATGCGGAAGTCCTCGGGGATCGACTGCAGCGCGTCCTTGACGACGGATGCCGGCATGTGGTCGATCGCCTCGGCCTCGGCCGAGCGCGTCGACCGGGCGGTCGTCGATTCGGCGCCCCCGAGCTGCCAGTCCTCGAGCTCGTCGATGGTGCCCTGGTAGGGCTCGCGCTGCTTCTTGCGATACGTGTTGATGTAGGTGTTGGTCAGGATGCGGTAGAGCCACGCCTTGAGGTTGGTGCCCTGCGTGAACGAGGCCCACGAGCCGAACGCCTTCACGAAGGTCTCCTGAACGAGGTCGGCGGCGTCGGCGGGATTGCGCGTCATGCGCATGGCCGCGGCGTACAGCTGGTCCATGAACGGCAGCGCCTGCTCCTCGAACTGGGTGCGCGCGTCGGAGGCCTGCGGAGTGGAGTCGGACATCACCGGCCAGTCTACGGCGGGGTGCCCCGATACCACGTGGGGATCGGGTGCGACCGTCGTGCGGTCGGCGCGTTCCAGCGTCGCGATCATCGTGCTCCATCTCGGCGGCCGCGTGGCGGAACGGGGCTTCCGGGCGGCTCTGTAGGGTAGAACCCGATGACACGCGACGGGTATTCCCCTTCATCCGCGACATCCGATCGCGGATCCTGGAGCGCGCCCACGGCGGCGGGGCCCCTGCGCGCCAGCGTGACGGTCCCGGGCTCGAAATCGCTCACCAATCGCGAACTCGTTCTCGCCGCCCTCGCCGACGGACCGAGCCGCCTGAGGTCGCCGCTGCACTCCGATGACTCGACCCGCATGGTCGAGGCGCTGCGCGCTCTCGGCGTCGGCATCGAGTACGAGCCCGGCGACGGACCGTTCGGCGACGACATCGTGGTCACCCCGGTGTGGCCGCTGCGCGGCGACACGGTCGTCGACTGCGGACAGGCGGGCACGGTCATGCGCTTCGTGGCCGGTGTCGCCGGCTTCGCCGAGGGCGACGTCACGATGACCGCGCACGAGAGCGCCCTGCACCGCCCGATGGGGGCGATGATCAAGGCGCTGCGCGATGTGGGCGTCGACATCGACGACGGCGGCCACTGGTCGCTGCCGTTCATCGTGCGCGGCCACGGCCAGGCGCGCGGCGGCGAGGTCGTCATCGACGCCGGGGCCTCGAGCCAGTTCGTCTCGGGCCTGCTGCTCGCCGCGCCGCGACTCGACGTCGGTCTGCGGCTCATCCACGAAGGCGAGCGGCTGCCGAGCCTGCCGCACATCGACATGACGGTCGAGGCGCTCGGCCACCGCGGAGTCCACGTCGAACGACCCGCCCCCGGCGAATGGGTCGTTCCGGCCGGTCCCGTGCGCGGCAAGGACGTCGCGATCGAGCCCGACCTGTCGAACGCCGCGCCCTTCCTCGCGGCGGCGATGATCGCGGGCGGCGCCGTCTCGGTCACCGGATGGCCGCCGCACTCGACTCAGCCCGGTGCGATGCTCACCGACATCCTGTCGCTCATGGGCGGTCGTGCCACCCGTCGGGGCGGCGCTCTCACCGTCACCGGCGGCGCCGAGATCCACGGCGTCGACCTCGACCTGTCGGCCGCGGGCGAGCTCACCCCGTCTCTCGTCGCCCTCGCCGCGTTCGCGAACACGCCGACGACCCTGTACGGCATCGGCCACATCCGCGGTCACGAGACCGATCGCATCGCGGCGCTCGTCGCCGAGCTGCGCGGTCTCGGCGGCGAGGCGGAGGAGCTGCACGACGGCATCCGCATCGTCCCCCGACCTCTCCACGGCGGCACGTGGCACGCGTACCACGACCACCGCATGGCGACCGCGGGCGCCATCATCGGTCTCGCCGTGCCCGGCGTCGTCGTCGACGACATCGGCACGACGGCCAAGACGATGCCCGACTTCCCGCAGCTGTGGCAGCGGATGCTCGAGGGCGACGGCGACTCCGACGTCTTCGAAGCGGAGGCCGCTCGGGCATCGTGAGCTGGCTCGACGACCTCGACGACGACGAACCCGAGTTCGACGAGAGCGACGTGCGCGTCCGCCCGAACCCGAAGGCCAATCGGCCGCGCACCAAGCGCAGGCCCGCGCATGCCGACGCCAAGATCGCGCGGGTGCTCGGAGTCGACCGCGGCCGGTACACCGTCCTCGTGGACGAGGACTCCGACGACGAGCATCCGGTGCTCGCCACACGCGCGCGCGAGCTGCGGAAGACCCCGATCGTGACCGGAGACCTCGCGCGGGTCGTCGGCGACACCTCGGGCGAGACCGGCACCCTGGGCCGCATCGTCGGCATCGAGGACCGCACGTCGCTGCTGCGCCGCAGCGCCGACGACACCGACCAGGTCGAGCGGATCATCGTCGCCAACGCCGACCAGATGCTCGTCGTCGTGGCCGCAGCCGACCCCGAGCCGCGCGAGCGACTGGTCGACCGCTATCTGATCGCGGCGCTGGATGCCGGCATCCGCCCCCTTCTCGTCGTGACGAAGACCGACCTCGCCGACCCGACCGAGTTCCTGTCGCACTTCGAGGGCGTGGACCTCGAAGTGTTCACGAGCGCGCGCGGCGAGATGCCGGTCGACCGCATCGGCGAGGCGCTCGTCGGGCACTCGACCGTGTTCGTCGGACACTCGGGCGTCGGCAAGTCGACGCTCGTCAACGCGCTCGTGCCCGACGCGCGGCGCGCGACGGGCCACGTCAACGAGGTCACCGGCCGCGGACGCCACACCTCGAGCTCGACGGTGTCGCTGCGCTATCGGAGCGCGGCCGGCAACGGCTGGGTGATCGACACCCCGGGGGTGCGGTCGTTCGGCCTGGGGCATGTCGATCCGGCGAACATCCTGCGCGCGTTCACCGACCTCGACGCGATCGCCGAGGACTGCCCACGCGGATGCACGCACCTGCCCGATGCGCCGGACTGCGCGATCGTCGAGGCCGTCGCCGAGGGACGCCTGGGACCGAACGGGCCCGCGCGGCTCGACTCGCTGCAGCGTCTGCTCGAGACCTTCTCGGATCGCCCGTGACGCGACGCGCTCCTAAGCTGGACGCATGAGCGAGAACCGACTGCAGCCCGGAGACACGGCCCCCGACTTCACCCTCACCAACCAGGACGGCGAATCGGTGTCGCTCGCCTCGCTGCGCGGCTCGGGAGTGATCCTGTTCTTCTACCCCGCGGCCATGACGCCGGGGTGCACCACCGAGGCGTGCGACTTCCGTGACAGCCTCGCTCCCCTGCAGGCGGCCGGGTACACGGTGCTCGGGATCTCGCGCGACGACGAGGCGAAGCTCCGGCAGTTCCGCGAGCGCGACGGCCTGACGTACGACCTGCTGAGCGACCCCGACCGTGCCGTCCACGAGGCCTACGGCGCGTGGGGAGAGAAGACCAACTACGGCAAGGTCGTCGAGGGCGTTCTGCGATCGACGTTCGTGATCGACGCCGACGGCCGCATCGAGCACGCGCTGTACAACGTCAAAGCCACCGGCCACGTCGCCCGCATCCGGGGGCTGCTGGGCCTCGCCGCCTGAGACCCCCTCAGTCCGCGGACGAGGGCGGAGGCCCGTCGGGCCCTCCCTCGTCGACGGATGCCCGGCGTCCGGCATCCCGCACCGCCACGACCAGCAGCACGAGCGCGACCAGCGCCGGAACCGCGATCACGAGGGCGGTCGTGCCGTCGCCGTAGATCCCGGTGGCGGCGCCGAGGGCGACCGCGAGGATGAGCAGCTGGGTGACGATGCCGCCCGAGCGACCCCAGGACTGACCCCGCCACACGGCGAGGGCGAACGCCACGACGAGCGCGGCGCCGGCGGCGGTGAGCACGATGAGGGCCACCGCGCTGACGATCGACGCGTTGTCGCCCGAGATGAGGGCGATGGCCTCCCACACCGCGAGCCCGATGATCCCGATGCCCTCGAGTGCCAGGAGTGCCGCCGCGAGCTTCGCCGCCATGTTTGTTCGTATCCCTAACGATTGCGTGGTCACGTGCGTTCCGATTGTGCGAAACCTCCACCCCATGGAGCGGATGCACAGCAACTCGCACAGATCGGGGCCCCTCAACCCTTGATCCGCCGCCGTACGCTGTGCGACGATGGATGGAGCCGTGTGCTCCCACAGTGCCGTGGGGCGAGCATCGCTCGCACATCCCACAGGGTATCGGACCCGAATCCGGGCCCTCGAACCCACCTCTTCCCGTTGTTTAGGAGCACCACCATGGACTGGCGCGACAAGGCCGCCTGCCTGACCGTCGACCCCGAGCTGTTCTTCCCCGTGGGGAACACCGGACCCGCAGTCGATCAGATCGAGAAGGCGAAGTCCGTGTGCGCCCGCTGCACCGTCACCGAGATCTGCCTGCAGTACGCCCTCGAGACCGGTCAGGACTCGGGCGTGTGGGGCGGTCTCTCCGAAGACGAGCGCCGCGCGCTCAAGCGCCGCGCCGCCCGCGCCCGCCGCGCGAGCTGACGTCCGGCCCCAGCCCGTCCCCCGCGCACGCGCAGAACTGCGTCGATGTGCACGATGACAGACGGCGCCGCGGGGCATCCGTGATCGTGCACATCCCCGTGATCGTGCACGGCACCGCACCGGCGGCCTGCGGCCGCATTGCTCCGGCTCGCGTCACGCGTCGCGCTCGATGTACCGCAGCGGGATGTCGATCGTGACCTCGGTGCCGCTGCCGACCAGCGTGTGCCAGTCGATCGTGCCGCCCAGCTCGCCCTGGATGAGCGTGCGTACGATCTGAGTGCCGAGACCGCGGCCGACCTGGCCCTCGGGCAGTCCGGCGCCGGTGTCGCGCACCTTGACCTCGAGCCGGTCGGCGGTGCGTTCGGCGGCGATCTCGACGTCGCCCTCCTGACCGGCGAGTCCATGCTCGACGGCGTTGGTCACGAGCTCGGTCAGCGCGAGCGCGAGGGGCGTCGCGTACTCGCTCGGAAGGGTGCCGAAGCGTCCTGTCGAGCGGGTGCTCGCGCGCGTGCTCGGGGATGCCGCGACCTCGGCGACGAGCTTGAGGACGCGATCGAACACCTCGTCGAAGTCGACGACCTGGGCGAGTCCCTCCGACAGCGTGTCGTGCACCACGGCGATCGCGGCCACCCGCCGCATCGCATGCGTGAGCGAGTCGCGTGCCTCGTCGGAGTGCGACCGACGTGCCTGGATGCGCAGCAGCGACGCCACCGTCTGCAGGTTGTTCTTGACGCGGTGGTGGATCTCGCGGATCGTCGCGTCCTTGGTGATGAGCTCCTGCTCCTGGTGCCGGATCTCGGTCACATCGCGGCAGAGCACGACCGCGCCGACGCGGGCGCCGTGCTCGCGCAGCGGGATGGTGCGCATCGACACCGTGACGCCTCGCGCCTCGATGTCGGCGCGCCACGGCGCCCGGCCGGCGACGACGACCGGCAGCGACTCGTCGAACTGCCGCTTGTCGGGCAGGATGCGCGTGACGACCTCGAGCAGCGACTCCCCCTCGAGCTCGTCGTCGAACCCGAGGCGATTGAACGCCGAGAGGGCGTTGGGACTCGCGAAGGTGACCATGCCGTCGACGTCGACGCGGATGAGGCCGTCCGACGCGCGCGGGGCGCCACGCCGAGGGGCCGTCGGCGCGGCCATGTCGGGGAAGTCCGCCGAGGCGATCATGCCGAACAGGTCGTCCGCGCACTCGTTGAAGGTGATCTGCTGGCGCGAAGGCGTGCGCGTCTCGCCGAGGTTCGTGTGACGGGTGAGCACGCCGATCGTCGTGCGCGGCTCTCCCGAGCGGGCCCGCACGATCGGCACGGCGCGCACGCGCGTGGGGGTCTCCTCGAACCAGTCGGGCGACGCCGAGTCGATGATCTGCGCCGTCTGGAAGGCATCCCGCACCTGGGTCCGCCACTGCGGACGCACGCGGTCTCCGACGATGTCGCGGTAGAACAGGGTCGCCGCTCCGCTCGGCCGCGAGTGCCCCACCGCGATGAACGAGTCGTCGGCCGTGGGCACCCAGATCACGATGTCGGCGAAGGCCAGGTCGGCGAGCAGCTGTCCGTCACCGGCCAGCCGGTGCAGCCACTCGACATCGGGTTCGCTGAACAGGCCCTGTGCGTAGACGAGATCGCTGAGGGTCGACACGCCTCCAGCCTAGAGCGCCGCCACCCGCCTTCACGCCGCGGACCGGCGACGGATGCCGCGCGCCGCGCGCACGGGCGCCGGGGCCGGCGCCACGGCCTCGCCGGCGAACCGGCGCAGCGCGAGCGTGAACGGGGACCTGGGCGCCACCTCGGCGATCGGCCGCGCGGCCAGGAGTGCGGCATCCGCCGACCGCGGATCGTGCGGCAGGAACCAGACGTCGGAGACCGCCCCGAACCGGTCGAGCGTGCGACGCACCTGTCCGCGCGCATCGATGCCGAGTGCGCCCGGCCGCAGCCGGTTGGCGACGACCGCGACCGGGGTCGCACCGATCGCCGCGCGCAGGTCGGGCTGCTGGCGCAGATAGCGCGAGACGCCGACCGGGTCGGCGCCCACGACCGCGACGACGAGGTCGGCCGAGGCCAGCGCGGCGAGGGTGGCCGCGTTGCGGCGCGGTGCGGCGAGGTCGCTCATGATCTCCTCGTCGCGTTCGAGGCTCGCGGCGACGTCGACCACCGTGTAGTCGGCCCATTGCCGGCACTCCGCCAGTGCAGCCGACACGCGCTGCTCGCTCAGCTCGGGCCAGCGGCCGGGCCGGTTGAGGCCGGTGAGCACGTCCACGCCGCGGCCCAGGGGCTGCGAGATGCGGGTGAGCTCGCGTCCGTCCAGCCCACCCAGCTCGGCCTGACGGCACGCCGAGGCGAAGCCCGGCCCTTCGTCGGGCAGGCCGAGGGCGAGGGCCATCGAGGGGGCGTGCGTGTCGGCGTCGATGAGGCCGACGTGCCGATCGCCGCGGGCGAGTTCGATCGCCAGCTCGACGGCGACGGTCGTGCGGCCGGGCGAGCCCGCCGCACCCCACACGACGATGGTGCGTCCCCGCGTGTCGTCGGGCGGGGCCGAGGATGCGACCGGGGTCTTCGCCAGGGCGTCGGCGACCCGCCACGCCTCGAGTCCCGCTGGGACGACGGCGACGATGCCGAACGCGGCGGCGAGCCGCTCGGCCTCGTCGGTGTCGCACAGGGCGACGATGCGGGTTCCCGCACGGTCGCAGAACGAGACGGTCGCGGCGGTGAGGGTGTCGCGCGACACCTGCAGCAGCACGGTGTCGGCGCCGGCCACCGCGGCGGCGGTCTCGGATCCGGGAATGCGATCGGCCGCGGCATCCGCGAGTTCGATCGGCGTGATCGTCGCGACGACGTCGACGCCTTCGCGACGGAGCGCGTCGGCCAGCCGCTCGTCGTCGACGGCGAGCAGGACGGTCATCGCGATGCCCCGGCGACCGGGACCACCGAGAGCGCCGCTCCCCCCGCGATCGCCTCGAGGGTGGCCGCGACGTCGGCACGCGGGATCACGAGCTCGACAGCGGCGGATGCGCCGCCGATGACCGCGTCGTCGCGATCGACCGCCACGACGGTGGCGTCGGGGATGAGGATGCGGGGGACGTCGTAGACGCCCCGTTCGACGAGCGGCGCCACCCACACCTCGACCACGGTTCCGGTGTCGACGGATGCCGGCACCTCGACCTGGCTGCGCAGCACGATCGTCGTCGTGCGCGACGAGTCCGCGTCGGCGACCGCGCTCAGCGGGATGAGCTCGCCCGCGCCGATCGTGCGGGTAGCGACCAGACCCTCGCCGAGTGCCGCGTCGGTGAGGTACGCGTCGCCGATCTGACCGAGGCCGACCTCGACCTCGCGCAGGTCGCCGGCGGTGATCGGCTGCCCGGGGACGATGGTGGCGGCCGCCGCGTACGCGGGTGCGGTCTGCCGCGCGGCCGAGACCACCAGCCAGACGCCGGCGACGGATGCCGCGATCAGCACGAGTCCGAGGATCAGACGGGCGTCGGCCCACGCGGAGCGGGCACGCGGGCGGGACGATGCGGGGGCGCTCATCCGACCATGCTCTCCCAGGTCGCGCGGCGGCCTCCGCGGTTATCCACAGCGCGTTTCGCACCCGGCCCCGCACCGTCGGGTGCCGCCATAATGGGGCCATGCCCGAAGCTCCGCAGTCGAAGCTGCTCGCGCCTGCCCAGGTCGCCGAGCTGCTCGGCGTCTCGGTCGACGAGGTCGTCGCCCTGGTGATGGAGGGCCGGCTGCGCGGTATGCGCGTCGGCTCGCCGTCGCGGTGGCGGGTGGAAGAGGCGAGCGTCGCCGGCTACCTCGACGACCAGGCCGAAGAGGCACGCCTCATGGCCCTGTGGCGTCAGTCGGGCGAGGCGAGCTTCCCCGAGCTGTGGGGCACCGGCAGCGTGCGCCACCCCGACTGAACCTGCCCGCACGCCGGCCGAGCGCATCGGCACGGCAGCGCGGCGCGTCAGCCGAGCACACGGTCGTCGTCGACCCGCACCCAGGCGATCGAGGCGAACGGCACGATGCGGTGAGCGGTGATCGCGTCCGCCCGGCGCGGGGCGCCCGCATCGTGGAGCGCCAGATCCAGGTGATCGACGCCCGCACGGTCGACCGTGCCCGTCAGTCCGCGACCGCCGGCCAGATGCACCTCGACGCCGGACCGGCGGCGGCCGAGGTCACGCACGACGAAGCCGAACGTGATGCGATCCGACAGCGTCGACCGGGTCGCGAGCGGTCGCGCGCTGCGCAGCAGGTCGGCCTCGGGCATCCCGAGCCAGGCGATGGCGTGCAGCGGCACCAGCGCCCCGCCGCGCGCCGCGGCGAGCGAGAAGGCGACCCAGTCGCCGCCGACAGCCCGCACCGTGCCTCGGAGGACGGTGCCGTCGCAGAGTTCGACGGATGCCTCGGATGCCGCGCCGTCGGCGGCGAGCGACGTCAGCCGCTCGCGCAGGGTCACCCGCGACAGCCGCAGCCGCTCGGCCTCGGTGTCGAGTGCGACGCGCTCCGCCTCCCACTCCGAGGAGAGTTGGTCTTCGAGGTCGTCGAAGAAGCGATCCCAGCGCACCCGGCGAGGCTAGACGATTCATCACGAGTCGATCACAAGTTATCCACAGCCGGACCGAAGATTCCCTCTGAGAGTTCGCTGTGTGTTCTACTGCTGGGACCCCCACCGAGATTGGTCCACGCATGGCAAAGACGCCCGCGGGCTCCGCCCGCGCTTACCCTGCTGACGCCGTCGAGCTGTCGGAGTACTTCGCCCCGCAGCGCACGTCGGCCGCAGTGCTGCCCGACCCCGAACCCTTCGTGCGCAACATCACGCGGGGAGTCCTCGAAGTCCTCGCCGGTGTGCGCGAGGTCGACCAGCTGGCGCGCTGGCTCATGGAGGACCCCTACCGCAAGCTCGTCACGCGTGCGAACCTCGCCGCACGGGCCCGCAGCGCCCGCGGCATCCCGGCCAAGCGCCCGGTGCACCAGATCATGTCGGTGCGCCACTCCTCCCCCGCCGACGGAGTGGTCGAGGCCGTCGTCGTCGTGCGCGGCCCCGCCCGCACCCGCGCCGTCGCCCTGCGCATCGAGGGCTTCGACGGCCGCTGGCGCACGACTTCGCTGGCGCTTCTCTAGAGAACCCGACGGGCGGGTCGGCCCCAACGTCGTGGTCGATCCGGTCGTCGTCTACTGGCGGTACGACGACAGGAAGTTGCCCAGCCGCTCGATCGCCTCGGTCAGCACCCGCGACTCGGGCAGCGTCACGATGCGCAGGTGATCCGGCGTCGCCCAGTTGAAGCCGGTGCCCTGCACGAGCAGGACGTGCTCGGCGACGAGGAAGTCGTACACCAGCCGCGCGTCGTCGTGGATCTCGTGCACCTCGGGATCGAGACGCGGGAACGCGTAGAGCGCTCCGGCCGGCTTGACACACGTGACGCCGGGGATGGCCTCGAGCGCCTCCCACGCGGCATCCCGCTGCTCGTGAAGCCGACCGCTCGGCGCGATGAGCGCGTCGATCGACTGCACGCCCGACAGCGCCGCCTGCACGGCATGCTGCGCGGGCACGTTCGGGCACAGCCGAGTGGATGCCAGCAGGGTGATGCCTTCGAGGAATCCCGCGGCGTGCGACTTCGGGCCGGTGATCACCAGCCACCCCGACCGGTAGCCCGCGACGCGGTAGGTCTTCGAGAGCCCGTTGAAGGTGAGGCACAGCAGGTCGGGCGCGACGGACGCCATCGGGATGTGCACGGCGTCGTCGAAGACGATGCGGTCGTAGATCTCGTCGGCGAGCAGCAGCAGCGAGTGCTCGCGCGCGATCTCGGCGATCCCCTCGAGGATCTCGCGCGTGTACACGGCGCCGGTGGGGTTGTTGGGGTTGATGACGACGATGGCCTTGGTGCGCGGCGTGACCTTCGACCGGATGTCGTCGAGGTCGGGCTGCCACCCGTTCTGCTCGTCGCACACGTAGTGCACCGGCGTTCCGCCGCCGAGGCTCGTCATCGCGGTCCACAGCGGGTAGTCGGGCGCCGGGATCAGCACCTCGTCGCCGTCGTCGAGCAGCGACTGCATCGTCATCGTGATGAGCTCCGACACACCGTTGCCGAGGTACACGTCATCGGGCTCGAACGGCGGGAACGCGGCATCCTGCTCGTAGCGGTAGACCACGGCGCGGCGGGCCGACATGATGCCCCTGCTGTCGCTGTAGCCGTGGGCGTGCGGCACGGCCTCGATCATGTCGCGCACGATCTGGAACGGCGCCTCGAAGCCGAACACCGCCGGGTTGCCGGTGTTGAGCTTCAGGATCGTGTGCCCCTCGGCCTCGAGCCTGTCGGCCTCGACCAGCGCGCGTCCCCGGATCTCGTAGAGGACGTCGCGCAGCTTGGCGGACTGGTCGAGGGGACGAAGCGGGCTCATCCCCACAGGATATCGACGGTGCGGCGAGGCCAATCGACCACGCGTGGCCCCGGCCCGCCCTCGCCCGGATCAGGTGATCCGGCGAGAACAGGCCGTTCACGACGACGCGTGGCCTGTTCTCGCCGGATCACCTGTTCTCGTGCTCGGCGCCGAGACGTGCCCGCCGGCTCAGCGGCGCTTCTCGGCGGCGCGCCGCTGCGCGCGGTTCAGCGGCGCCTGCTGCTGCGGCGCCTCAGCGGGGGCATCCGTCCGCTGCCCGAACGCACCGCGCGGCGCCTCGGGGGCGGGCTGCTGCGCCTGCTGCTGCGATGCGGCTGCCGCGGCGGCGGCCTGGCGCAGGCGGTTGGTCGCCGCCTGCTGCACCTGTCCGCGCTCGTTGCGCACCTCGACCTCGCCGGCGTCGTTGGCCGCCGAGTACTGCAGACGCTGACCGTCGGTCTGCGGGGCGGTGAGCCCCTTGGCCTCGACCTGGGTCACCTGATCCGAGCCCTCGGCACCCTCGGCGCGACGCACCTCGACCTCGAGGTTGTAGAGGTAGCCGACCGACTCCTCCTTGATCTGCCCCATCATCGACTGGAACATCTGGTAGCCCTCGCGCTGGTACTCGATCAGCGGGTCGCGCTGGGCCATCGCGCGCAGGCCGATGCCGTCCTTGAGGTAGTCCATCTCGTAGAGGTGGTCGCGCCAGCGGCGGTCGAGCACCTGCAGCACGACGCGGCGCTCGAGTTCGCGCATCGCCGACGTGCCGAGGTCCTCCTCGCGCTTGGCGTAGGCGATCGAGGCATCCGACTTGATCTCGCGCTTGAGGTTCTCGGGCGTGATGCGACCCTTGTTGCCGGCGTCGGCGACGACCTCGTCGATGGTGACCCCGACCGGGTAGAGGGTCTTCAGCTCGGTCCACAGCGCGTCGAAGTCCCAGCTCTCGTTGTGGCCGGCGCCGGTGTGGTCGTCGATGACCGCGTCGATGGCATCTTCGATGAAGTGCGTGACGCGATCGGCGATGTCGTCGCCCTGCAGGATGTGGCGACGGTCGGAGTAGATCGCCTCGCGCTGGCGGTTCAGGACGTCGTCGTACTTCAGGACGTTCTTGCGGATCTCGGCGTTGCGCGACTCGACCTGGCTCTGCGCCGACTTGATCGCGCGCGTGACCATCCCCGACTCGATCGCGACGTCGTCGGGGAAGTTCGTGCGCGACAGGATCGCCTCGGCCGCGCCCGACTGGAACAGCCGCATGAGGTCGTCGGTCAGCGACAGGTAGAAGCGGCTCTCACCGGGGTCGCCCTGACGCCCCGAGCGTCCGCGCAGCTGGTTGTCGATGCGGCGCGACTCGTGACGCTCGGTGCCGAGCACGTAGAGACCGCCCGCCTCGATGACCTTGGTCGCCTCTTCGGCCACGCGGTCGCGCATCGCCTCGTAGACCGCATCCCACTCGGCCTCGTACTCCTCGGGAGTCTCGACCGGGTCGAGCCCCTTGGCCTTCATCTCCTGCACGGCGAGGAACTCGGCGTTGCCGCCGAGCATGATGTCGGTGCCTCGACCGGCCATATTCGTGGCAACGGTCACGCCGCCGAACCGCCCCGCGCGCGCGACGATCTCGGCCTCACGCGCGTGGTTCTTCGCGTTGAGCACCTCGTGCTTGATGCCCTTCTTGGCCAGCAGCCGCGACAGGTATTCGCTCGTCTCGACGCTCACCGTGCCGACGAGCACCGGCTGGCCGGCCTCGTGGCGGCGCGCGATGTCCTCGACGACCTGCGCGAACTTCGCCTCCTTGTTCTTGTAGACGAGGTCGGGCTGGTCCTTGCGGATCATCGGCTTGTTGGTCGGGATGGCGACGACGCCGAGCTTGTACGTCGACATGAACTCGGCCGCCTCGGTCTCGGCGGTACCGGTCATGCCGGCGAGCTTGTCGTACAGGCGGAAGTAGTTCTGCAGGGTGACG
>JAUHVN010000411.1 GCA_030425055.1 Actinomycetes bacterium
CGACGATCAATCTGACCACGCAGGATCCCGACATCCCCCTGCGCGTCTCGAGCGACGCCCAGCCGCTCGACGGAACCGACCACGTCGCGATCACGAACTCGTTCGGGTTCGGCGGTCACAACGCGGTGGCGGCGTTCACCTCGGTCTGACCCGACCCGCACACCGAAGACGCCCCCGTCCTGCGGGGGCGTCTTCGTGTCGGCGGGCCGGGATGCGGCATCCCGGCCCCGTCTCAGACGGCGATTCGCCTTCCCGGCCTCCGGGAACGATCGGCCTCCGACCACCGGTAGCGGCGCCTCGACGTCTGGAGTCCAGCAATGGATCACCCCACCTTGTGCAACCACACGACGGGAGCGTCGTCGCCGGCGTGACGGAACGGCTCGAGCTCTTCGTCCCACGCCGCCCCGAGGGCGATCTGAAGTTCGCGCTGAAGCTCGGCGGCATCACCGCGCGCGATGTCCATCGCGTACCGGATGCGGTCCTCGCCGATCACCACGTTGCCCGCGGTGTCGGTCTGCGCATAGTGGATGCCGAGCCCCGGTGTGTGCAGCCAGCGCCCGCCCTCGCTGCGTGGCGTGGGGTCTTCGCTCACCTCGAAGCGCAGGTGCTCCCACCCGCGGATCGCCGTGGCCAGCGCGGCTCCGGTTCCTGCCGGACCCTCCCAGTAGAACTCGGCACGCCGACTGCCGGCAAGGACCGGCTGGTCGTCCCAGTCGAAGCTCACCGCGCGCCCGAGTGCGCGACCGACCGCCCATTCGATGTGGGGGCACAACGCCCGTGGCGCGGAGTGGATGAAGATCACCCCACGCGCCTGTGTTGTCGCCATGATCTCTCCGTTTCGTCAGGTGCGTCTTCCCCTACGACCTGACCGGAGTCCAGCGATGTGTGTTCGGTTGTGCCAGGCACAATTATGCTCCTGGGTCCGCCGAATCACAAGGATGTCATTCGGCGCGTGGGGCGGGTGGGACTTGAACCCACGATCGTCGGGTTATGAGCCCGCTGCCTTGACCAGCTTGGCCACCGCCCCCGGCATCACGAGCCTACCGGCCGCCGGCGAGCGAGCCCGCCATGCGAGGATGTTCGGCATGGATCTCGTCGCGTGGCTGGCCCTGGGCGGTGCGGTGCTGGCGGCGATCGTGCTCGTCGCGCTCGCCCCGCGGATGCGGCGGCGGAATCTGCGCCGACAGCTCGAGGGCGGCGGTGGCTCGCTCTCCGGTGTCGCGGGTGGCCTCGATGCGGTGTGGCGCCCGTCGGCCGATGAGGCGCGGGCCGACTGGGAAGCGCAGGTCGAGATGCCCGCCCCCGCGCCCTCGCCGGGTGACAAGGGTCTCGACGACGGGCCGCTCGTGATCGAGCTGGGCGCCGACGCCGATCAGCCGCGCGGCTGATCGTCCGGGTCGCTGACCGGGGGCTCGGGCCACACCTTCGAGACCGCCTCGGTGATCTTGATCGATCCGGTGGTCGGATGGGCCGCGTCCGACCCTGAGCTTCCCCGCGTGATCGGCAGCTCCTGGCTGTCGCTCACGATCTGCGGATGGTGCCGCGCCAGCTGGAAGACACCCCACACCGCGATGAGGCCGGCGACGGCGAAACCGAAGTACGCCCACAGCGGCGCGTGCGAGGCCTCGTTGAGCACGATGAGTCCGATGAGGATCGCGACGATCGGATCGATGACCGTGAGGCCCGCGATCACCAGGTCGGGAGGGCCGGACGAGTACGCCGTCTGCACGAAGTACGCGCCGACGCCGGTCGCGATGAGCAGCGCGACGAGGCACGTGACCGTGAGCCAGTCGAAGTCCTCGCTCTGGATGCGGCTGATGACGACCTTGGCCAGGGTGGCGACGAACCCGTAGACGATGCCCGCGACCATGATGTAGAACAACGCACCCGTGCGGGCCCGCAGCCACAGCCACAGCCCGGCGCACACGATCGTGAAGACGCCGAGGAGGATGAGGATCGTGATGAGCTGACCGTTCGAGATCGGCTCTTCGGTCGCGAACAATGCCGCGATGGTCACGAAGATGAAGATGCCCCCCACGCACGCCGCGATCGCGATGAGCGAGCGTCGTGTGGGCCGGTGGCCGCTGATCTGCGCATTGAGCAGCGTCGTGATGACGAGCGCGATCGCACCCAGGGGCTGCACCACGATCAGCGGCGCGAACGAGAGCGCCGCGAGCTGGCAGACGATCGCGAGCCCGAGCATGACCGTGCCCAGTACCCACGAGGGTCGTGTGAGCAGCCGCGCGAGCTGCTGCCTGCTGAGTCCCTGGTTCGCGGTGGAACCGCTCAGCTTCTCGACCTTGATCACGCCGCGATGCTGATACTGGGCGCCGAACGACATGAAGACAGCGCCGAGCAGTGCGAGCGGAATGCCGATGAGGATGCCGGGGTCTTGGAACGCCCCGAGGAGTTGGTCGCCGACCTCCTCGACCACGTCAGCTCTCACCAGC
>JAUHVN010000412.1 GCA_030425055.1 Actinomycetes bacterium
GGGCGCCGTCGTCCACGGCCGGAACTCCGCACCGGTCGCGGTCACCGCCGCGGCCAGCGTCACATCACCGAGCGCGACGACGTCGTGGACGCGCGACACGAGCAGCCGCGCGACGCCGAGGTTCGGCGGGGTCGCTCCCCCGCCGTCCCAGATCGCGAGCAGGTACCTCATGAGCGCACCATGCGCGCGTCGACGATTCCGGCGATCGGGTCGGTCTGCTCGGTCCCGTCGAACGCGAACCGGTTGCGCTCGTAGAAAGCGATCGCGCGCGGGTTGCGCGCGGCGACCCACAGCATCGCCGGTCCGTCGCCGAGCACCGCCTCGAGCAGACTCTGCCCCACGCCCGTGCCGTGGTGCGCGGCAGACACGTAGAGGCCGTACAGCTGCCGCTCGGACGGAAGGTGCTCACCGGGTGCGCCGAAGCTCGGCCCCGCGAAGCCGTACCCGACGATGCGGCGGTCGACCTCGGCGACCTGCACGATGAATCCGGGCCTCGGTTCGCCGAGCACACGCTGCCACATGGCATGGCGCGACGCGACGAACTCATCGGTGAAGAAGTCGGCGGGAAGCAGGTGGGCGTACGCCTCGCGCCACGTCGCGACGTTGAGGCGTGCGATCTCGTCGGCGTCAGGCGGCGCCGCCGCCCGCAGGGTGAAGCCCATGGCCACATCCTGACAGGCATCCGGCGGCGTTCGACCGACTCAGCGCGGGGTGCGCGGCACCTGCACGTCGACCCACACCAGCCGGTGATCGCTGCTCGGGAACGGGAAGGACCCGGTGAGCGACGAGAGCGGATCGGCCTGCACGGGCCAGAAGACACCGGCATCCTGCACCCGCAGCGTCGTGGACGGCAGCACGTAGTCGGCGCGCAGATTCCCGGGCGCCGGGTTGTCGTTGAAGTCGGCGGTGTCGTACGCCGGGTCGCCCACGTGCGCAGTGTTGGCACCGCCCTGCAGGGTGGCGGCCTCGACGGCTCCATCGGACGTGGGCAGCGGGTCGACGATGCGGCGGTTGTCGAGCAGCTGGTCGATCGCGGCATCCACCGAGTCGCCGTCGAGCGGGTCGGCGTTCTGGTCGCCGACGATCACGAACGACTGCGACGGGTTGAGGCCGCCGCTCACGCCCTGGTCGTCGTAGATGTACCGCCCTTGTCCGGGAGTGACGTAGTCGCTCCAGAAGCGGATCTCGTCGTGGTTGCGGCGGCCGTTGCGGTCTTCGGCGCCGTCGAAGGTCGGCGGAGTCGGGTGGGACGCGAGCACGTGCACGGTGTGGGGCCCGACCTGCACCGGCACGTCCCAGTGCGACTTGCTCGAGAGGCGGAAGACCGCCAGCTCCTCCGGCGAGTACCAGTCGGCCGGGGCGTCCGTCGCGGGATCGTCGGGCAGCAGCGCTCCGGGCATGTCCTTCCACAGGAACGTCTGGAAGGTGCGCACACTCGCGGTGTCGATCGGATGCTTCGACAGCACCGCCATGCCGTACTGGCCCGGGAAGAACCCGAACCCGAACGCGTCGTCGCCGCCGCCGATCACGCCGTCGTTGTTGAGATCGAACCCGCTCGGGATGCCGGTGTTCGACGGCGCGACGAAGGCGTACGGGAACTCGATCGGGTCCGCGCCGTTCTGCGACACCTCGAGGTAGTTGTCGCGGAACAGGTCGACCGCGGTGCCGCCCTCGACGTAGTCGAACTCATTGAGGAGGATGATGTCGGGGTCGGTGCGCTGGATGATCTCGGCGACCGTCTTCGCCTGCGCGTTGTCGCCCGTGGACAGGTCGGCGACCAGCTGGCCCTCGAAGTTGCGATTGAGCGAGAAGTTGTAGGTCGCGACGCGAAGGGGCTCGACCTGATAGCGGCCGTCGGCGGGGCGGTCATCGGCGGACTTCGGCGCGGCGCCGGCGGGTGCGGAGAGCAGCAGCGCGGCGGCGGTGACCGAGGCGGCTGCGACCAGGGCGTGACGTGCGGT
Organism: Actinomycetes bacterium; assembly: GCA_030425055.1. Classification (GTDB taxonomy): domain Bacteria; phylum Actinomycetota; class Actinomycetes; order Actinomycetales; family Microbacteriaceae; genus Microbacterium. The sequence goes on from JAUHVN010000412.1 coordinate 1,962, forward strand.
GCGCATGGGATTCCTCTCGCATCGTGAGCGGTGGACGACCCCCACGCTAGGCCGCGGCCCGCCTCCTGTCAGCAGAACAGCCGGTGAACTCGGTGAGGAATCCCTCACGTACGCCCCCGCGTGGGTTGTCCCGCTCCGACGGGAGGCGTTGACTGGACGAGCGGGACGAGGTGGGCGACGACGGGAGTCGATCATGGGCGACGCGGAGAGCGGACAGGTCAACGACGAAGCGGCCCGGGTGTATGAAGAGTTCTTCGTGCCGGCGCTGTTCGGCGAGGCGGCGCACCGAACGGTGGCGTCCAGCGGTCTCGCGCCCGGGAAGCGGGTGCTCGACGTGGCCTGCGGCACGGGTATCCTCGCGCGCACCGCAGCGCGATGGATCGAGCCCGGCGGCGCCGTGGTCGGCGTCGACCGCAATCCCGGCATGCTCGCGGTCGCCCGTGGCGATCGCACCCGAGATCGACTGGCGCGAGGGGCGGGCCGAGG
>JAUHVN010000026.1 GCA_030425055.1 Actinomycetes bacterium
TCTCGCGTTCCTCTTCCACGTGTCCGGAACCGTTCTGCGCGGGATCTCGGCTGGTCGGGTGCCGTGGGCGAACATGTACGAATTCGCGCTGACCGGCACCGTCCTGATCGTCGGGGTCTATCTGCTGGTGCTCCGCCGCTACGACCTCCGCTTCCTCGGCGCGTTCCTGGTCGGCATGATCGTGCTGCTCCTGGGCGGTGCGACCATCACGTTCTACGTCGAGGTCGTCCCCCTGGTGGACCCGCTCAAGAGCGCATGGCTGGTCATCCACGTCTTCGTCGCGTCGCTTGCGACCGCCTTGTTCGCGCTCGCCAGCGGCCTCGCGACGACACAGTTGCTGCAGGCTCGCCGAGAACGCCGCCTCGCCGCCGGGGCCTCGGCGGGCGGCGTCCGGCCGCCTGGACCGCGATTCCTCGGTACCTTGCCGTCCGCGGAGGCGCTCGAGTCCCTCGCATATAGGTTCGTGATCGTCGGGTTCATGTTCTGGACATTCACGCTGATCGCCGGCGCCATCTGGGCCAACGACTCCTGGGGGCGCTATTGGGGGTTCGACACCAAGGAGGTGTGGACGTTCGTGATCTGGGTGCTCTACGCCGGCTACATCCATGCACGCGCCACGCGCGGCTGGCGGGGCACCCGATCCGCGTGGCTGTGCATCATCGGGTTCGCCACGGTGCTGTTCAATTTCACCATCGTCAACACGCTGTTCAAAGGGCTCCACGCCTATTCCGGGCTCACCTGAGATCAACGTTCCGACCCCCCTCCCGCACTGACTTGGAGCATCCGAATGACACCGACATCCTCAAGCCCGGCCGACCGGGGTCACGACGGCAAGGCAAACGCCGGTCTGACCATCAAGCAGCAACGCGAGCTCAAGCGAAAGGAGAAGCTCGCCGAGTATCAGAAGCAACTCGCCAAGCGACGTCGCGGAAGGCTGGTCTGGTGGGTTGTCGGCTCCACCGCGGCGGTCGTGATCATCGGGCTCGTCGTCGCATCCGTGGTGTTCGCCCCGTCACCACCAAAAGAGTACGAGGCCGGCAGTGAGGGTGCCACCATCGCCGGCGTCGAGACCTTCTCCAACACCGCACAGCACGTCGCCGGTGTCGTCGAGTACGAGCAGAGCCCGCCGGCAGGCGGCCCTCACAACGCCGTGTGGCTCAACTGCGGTGTCTACAACCAGCCTGTGCCCAATGAGAACGCCGTCCACTCGATGGAGCACGGTGCCGTGTGGGTGACCTACAACCCCGACGAGATCGCCGGCGCTGAACTGGCGACGCTCAACGGCTACCTGCCGTCGACATACGTCATACTCTCCCCGTTCGAAGGCCTGGACGCGCCGATCGTGCTCTCGAACTGGAACAACCAGCTCAAGGTCGATTCCGCCGACGATCCTCGTATCAGTCAGTTCCTCGAGGAATACTGGCGCAGCCAGAACGCCCCGGAACCGGGTGCCGCCTGCACGGGCGCGCTTGATGCCCCCGGAAAGCAATGAGTCGGGCGAACCGTGGCCGGGGCGTTCATCGCTCGGGCTCGTCTTCGTGATCAATGCCGTGGTGCTCCCTACCTTGTTCGAAGCGCAGTAGGCGGAGCGCGTTGGCCACGACGATCAGGGTGGATCCTTCGTGGATGAGCACCACGGCTCCGATGGTGAGGCCGAGGAACGTCGCGATGATGAGGAACGCAACGACCAGGAGGCTCGCGACGAGGTTCTGACGGATGATCCTGCTGGTCGCCCGGCTCAGCCTGAGGGCGAACGGCAGGCGACCGAGATCGTCGCTCATCAGCGCGATGTCGCACGTCTCCAACGCGACGGTCGAACCGGCCGCGCCCATGGCGATCCCGACGTCGGCGCGGGCCATCGCGGGGGCGTCGTTGACACCGTCACCGACCATTGCGATGGGCCGATGAGTCTCCACAAGCCGGGTGATCTGAGTGACCTTGTCTTCGGGAAGGAGGCCGCCGATCGCCGTGTCCACGCCCACTTCTCGTCCGACCGCGTCAGCGACGCGCTGGTTGTCTCCGGATATCAGCACAAGCTGCCCCACGTCGGCGTCGCGCAGCTTGCTGAGTACCTGGACGGACTCGGCGCGTGAGGCGTCCATCACCCCGACCATCCCGAGGAATTGGTCGCCGCGCCGCACGATCATGAGCGTCTGACCGGAGTCTCGCGCCCGGGTGTAGGCGTTGGCCAGTGTGCCGGGAAGTTCAAGCTGCTGCTCATCGAACATGCGGAGGTTGCCGACCTCGACCCGCTCTCCCTCGATCGTGGCGGTGATGCCGCGGCCGACGACCGCCGCGAGTTCAGACGCAGAGAGCTGATCGCCCTCGGACACGCGCGGGGCGAGGTCGCGGACGATCGCGGCGGCGAGGGGGTGATCACTCAACGCCTCGGCCGCCACCAACGTGCGCACCAGCTCCATCTCTGGGACGTCGGCGGCCGGTGTGATCGAGGTGACCCGTGGTGCACCCCACGTCAGGGTGCCGGTCTTGTCGAACGCGATCGCCCGTACTCGGCCGAGTGTCTCGAGGGGGGCGCCCCCCTTCACGAGGACGCCGGCGCGGGCGGCACGGGCCACACCCGCGAGGACCGCCGCCGGTATGGCAATGGCGAGAGCACAGGGACTCGCCGCGACGAGCACCGTCATGGCGAGATAGAACGCGTCGGAGAACGGCTGTGCAAACGCGTACATGGAAATCAGTAGCGTCGCGACGACGCCGAGGATCACGGCGGGCACGTACCAGCGCTGAAACTTGTCGATGAACTGCTGCGTCGGAGAGGCGGCCTGGTCGGCGGTGCGGACCAGTTCGACGACCCTGCTGAGCGTCGAGTCCGCTGCGGTCGCGGTGACGTCGATCTCGAGCACTCCGGGCCCGTTCACCGTGCCAGCGAAGACCCGGTTGACGGCAGGGAGCGAGTCGACGGTGCGCATTGCGCGCTCCGCATCGGCGACCGGCTCTTTCTCCACCGGTATCGACTCTCCGGTGACCGCGGACTGGTCCACGGCGGAAGTGCCCGAGATCACGAACCCGTCCGAAGGAATTCGGGAGTTCGGGCGGATGACCACGACATCCCCAACTGCGATCTCCTCTACTGGGACTTCCACCGGCTCATCACCGTCTCGGCGCACTAGCGCACTGCGAGGGGCGAGTTCAGCGAGGGACTCGATGGACTTGCTGGCGCGGCTGAGCGCGTATTCCTCGAGTGCGTGGCCGAGGCTGAACAGGAACAGGAGCACCGCGCCCTCAGCCCAGCGGCCGATCAACGCTGCTCCGGCGGCGGCCACGAGCATGAGGAAGTCGACCTCGAATCTCCCGCGCAGCGTCGAGGTGATCGCCGTGCGGACCGTGAAGAACCCGCCGAAGAAATAGGTCGCCAGGAAGAAGGCCAACGGCCACCCGATGAGCGGCAGCCCCAGCGCGAACTCCGCGATCATGCCGCCGGCATAGGTAATCCCCGCAATGATGGCGAACCACAGTTCCCATCGCGCGGATCCATGAGCGTGCTCGCTCTTCTTGTCGGTGGATGTAGTCGCGGTGTCGGTGTGGGTGGGGGATGCAGTCACCTGTTCACGATACATCACAAGATCATGATATTTCGTAAGTGTGAATGATATCGTGAACTCCGTGATCCCACGGCACAATGGAGCACATGGTTGGTGCTGCGACGGGCCGCGAATCCAGTCCGCTATCCGTTGCCGATGCCGATCGGCTCGCTGAGATCATGCAGGCTCTCGGCTCGTCGGTGCGGTTGCGTATCCTCAGCGCGCTCCGCTATCGGCCCAGTACGGTGACCGAACTCAGTGAGCTGTTGCAGATCGGCCAGACGACTGCGTCGAACCACCTCCGGTTGCTGAGACATCTCAGCCTCGTCTCGGGGAGTCGTGACGGCCGACACATTCACTATTCCCTCTTCGACGACCACGTCTCCGAGCTACTCGACGAAGCCATCGGTCATCTTGAGCATCTGCCGACACGAGGGTGAGCTGCTTCTCCAGTAATCGGGTGCGACGGGGTCGGATGCCGACCTGACGGCGGTGACTCTACGAGCAGTCGTCGTCAGCGTTCCGTCGGGCGACGGTGATTGATTGTCCGATGAAGATCGCGGCGGCGATCCCGACCGCGACGAGGACCGTCGGCAGATTCGATTGAGACTTGAGCACGGTGAACGGAATGAGAATCGCGATATCGAGTCCGATCGTGAGGGCGGGCAACCACCAGTTCGCTTGGATCTTCTTGCGAAGGTGGAGGGTGACCCCCCACTGCACGGCGATGTCCATCGTCAGGTAGAGGAACACGCCTATGGAGGCGATCTGGGTCAGGTCCAGGAGGGCGGTGACGGCGATGGCGAGTCCGGCGGTGATGATCAACGGCTGATGCGGCACCTTCTGCGGTAGCGAGGGCGCCTGCTTCATCTCTTGCAGCATCCCGTACAGCCGGGACACTGAGTACAGGCTCGCGAGCAGGCCGGACAGCGTTGCCACGACGGCGATCGCGACGGTCAGCCCGACCCCCCACACGCCGAAGAGGGGGTCGGCGGCTTCGGCGAGTGCATAGTCGCGGGCATCGACAGCCCCCTTGGCGCCGATGCTCGCCTCGACGGACAGGGCGATCAGGAGGTAGAGGACGGCGCAGATCGTGAGGGAGATCACGATGGAGCGGGCGATGTTGTGTTTGGCGTCGCGGATGTCATCGCCCTGATTGGTGATGGTCGTGAATCCCTTGTACGCAAGGACGCACAGGGCAACCCCGGCGAGAATTCCGAACGGCTCCACGGGGTCACCCGAGGCTTCGGAGAAGAAGCCACCACCGGACACCGCGGCCGCCACCAATCCCGCGATGGCGAGCACGGCGATGCCGAGGATCTTCACGATCGCCGTGGTCATCGCCGACTTCTCCACCAGCGCGTTGCCGACGAGGTTCACGACCGCAGCGGCGACGATCGCGGCGATACCGAGGACCGGTACCAGAACGGCCGAGTCCTGCAGGCCGAACGGGCGCAGGAGGTAGGTGCCGAAGGTACGGGCCAGCAGGCTCTCCGCGACCACCATGGAGACATACATGAAGAGGGTGAACGAGCCGGCGACGACGCCAGACCCATAGGCATCCTTCAGTAGCATCGCGATCCCGCCGGAGGACGGGTTCACGCTCGAGTAGCGGCTGTACGCGTAGGAGCTCGCGCCGGCGACGGCCGCTCCGGCTACGAACGCGATGGGGAACCAGTCCCCGGCGAACCCGGCAACCTGGCCGACCAGCGCGAAGATACCCGCGCCGATCATCACCCCGGTGCCCAACGAGACCGAACCGGCGAGTGAGATCTTCTTGTCGCCAGAGGTCATTGGCCGACATCTCGCGTTGGCTCGAGCGGGTTGACCCCGCCGGCGGAACGGAGACGACCGACGCGGGCGGCTCGGGGCAGTGCCGGGATCACGATGCGGGCTCCGTTTCGATGACGAGCTGCCACGTCTTGCCACCGTCCGTCGTGACACGCACCCCGCCCTCATCGGCGATTGCGACTGTCCCGTCCGCGGCCGCCGCGATCGCCGCAGCGGCCCCGGTTGCCCGACCTGCCGTGCTCCACGACGAGCCCGGTGCAGTGCTGCCGGTCCAGATCGTGCCATCCGTTCCCACCCCGATGATTCCTTCCTGAACAGTGGGGTCCGCGGCGATCACCACCAGAACGGGAGCGTCCTGGACGGGTGAGAAGGTGGCACCGCCGTCACGGCTTACCATCAGGCCGTCGGCGGTCGTGGCGGTGACGACGTCGGGCTGAACCGTGTCGATGCTGATGTCACGCGCGGTCAGCGCCGCGAGATCCACCCAGGTCTGACCGGCATCAGTGCTTGCCGCCAGCACAGCCCGGTCCGAGGGCAGCCCGAGGATGAACTCGGGCGCGGCGGGTGTGGTCGCAAGCATGTGGAAGTCGGTGATCCCTGCCAGTGACACCTGCTCCCAACCGGATTCCGTATGCCGGACCAGCCCGATGTTCGGCGCGATGAAGGTGGCATCGTCCGATTCGGGGCCGGGGTGACCAGACGCGAGAAGACTGTCGCCCTGGACAGTCAGCCCCATCGCATCGAAGGCGGTGCCTCCGACGACGGAAACCTCACCACCGGTCAGGTCCGCGCGGTAGACACCGGTGTGTGCACCGACCAGCAGCGCACCGACTGGATCGAAGGCGACGTCATGGACGTGCTGAATGGGTTCGGTAGGAGCCGACGGGGCGGCCTGGTCTTCTGTGACAGCAGCGCAGGCGGTGACAGTGATGGCCAATGCCCCGGCAAGACCGAGGGTGGCAAGAAAGCGGGTGTGTGTGCGCATAGTGGTGGCGTTTCTCCGTGGACAGGGCCGGCCAGGTCTGACCGGCCCCAGTCCGGTTAGAGGGTCGCGAGAATGTCCTCCATCGTGGTGATCTCCGTGGTCTGCGAGGCGATGATGTTCTCGGCGAGGGCGATCACTTCGGCGTTCTGACCGCCTTCCACCTCGGTCTGCGCCATCTCGATCGCGCCCTCGTGGTGCATGATCATCTGCTCCAGGAAGAGACGGGACGCCTCCACGCCGGTGGCATCCTGAAGGGCTTGCATGTCGGTGTCCGACATCATCCCTCCGTGATCCATTCCGTCCATGTCCCCCATCGGGGTGCCCCAGTCATCGAGCCAGGACTCCATGAGCTCGATCTCCGGGCCCTGGGCGGCCTTGATCTGTTCGGCCAGGACCACGACGCGCTCGTCGATGTCGTCCTTCGCGAGGACCATGTCGGCCATCTCGACAGCTTGTTCGTGGTGAGGGATCATCATCATCGCGAACTGAACATCGGAGCTGTTCACGTCGACGTCCGCGGATGTCGATGGGTCCATTCCGGGCATATCACCCGGTCCGGTAGCGGTGCTGGCGCAACCGGCGAGGGCAAGTATGGCGGTAAGGGCGATTGCGGCGGTCGCCGCAGCGCGGTTCTTCAATTGGGGTTCTCCTTAGTCGTGTGTGACGCGCACGATCGGGCGATCGCACGCGGAAGCTCGGCTGACCGATAGATCAGCAGGCTGAGATCACGTACGACTGATGCAGAGAACGAGAAGAGACGGCGGTCGCGACCGCGAGATCCTGCCGGTGATCAGGACTGGTCCGGCTCGGCCGAACGTGACACCCCAACTGACGCCGACGCGGGGAAGCAGAATCAGGAGCGACGCGACCAGGAGGACGAACACGCACGCCATTGCCAGCATGGCCTCGTGCCCGCCGCAGTCCGCACAGCCCGCGTCGGTCGATGATGCGTGAGGATCCGAGGGAGAGCCCGCGTCAGGCATCGACATCGCGGCAGGCTCGCTATGAGTGGTGGGGGTGTTCAGCGCGTGCATCGCCATCAGTCCGAACGCGAGCGCGGCAGTGAGGACGATGAGCAGGAACACAGAACGGCCCGCCCCGAAAACGGAGCGGCGCGGATGCTGTGCGATAGCGATCACCGAGATCTCACCTCCCCTCCCGTTCAGAGTAATCGCGCGGCGATGCAAGGGCGATCGACATCATCGCCGACGGGCGCCAACTCTCACGTTCGGAGTCGACACGACCGGGGCTGAGTCCGGCCATGCGGACGTTGCGCGACGCCTCTCGGTCGTCAGCGCGGACACGCCCCGGCCAGTCAGCGATCAGCGCACTGGCGATCAGCTGGTTCGTCGAACGTGGGCACGGGGCGGGCCTGGGCGTCTTCAGGTGTCAGCGCCAGGCCGTTCTCCCGGATGTCTGCGGTCAGCCAGTCCATCTCGAGGATCTCGCGCTTCTGCGCCTCGCTGATCGCGACGGCGAGTTCGCAGACGCGGACGTCTTGGATCTGAGCCCGTTCCGAGCGGGTGATCGCGAGGGAGTGGTGGGGGACCATGCCCTGCATGAATCCGATGTCGTCGACGGTGATCTGGCTGCGATCCAGATAGATGCCGCCGCCGATCAGGAGGACGCCGGCGACGATGATTGCGATGTTCGCCTTGGTGTTCTTGTACATGTCGAGCATCCAGGCGAGCATGATGAGCACCATCGTCCCGCCCATGGTGATCGCCATGAAGATGCGGCTCTCGCTGAGACGGATGTGGCCCCATTCCCATGAGCCGGCGAACATGACGAAGTACATCACGACGACCGCGCTGAGGATCATGGCGCCGAATCGGATGTACATCGCGCGTGACTTGTGGGTCTCGCTCCGGTCTTGCTGGTCGGTGTGCTGCGGTTCTTCCGGCATGACGCGTCCTTTCAAGTAGGGAGGCTCGCCCATGTATGAAGCCAGCACGCTACCTCTCGGCAGCTGATCGGCACACGGGTCTTGCCATACCGTGCCGGGGTAGAGTAAAGGAGCATCAGTTCCTTCTTGACGTGTATACCCATGGGGGGTATAGTCACCCATGTGAACGGTTACGTGGCGAACAAGGATGACCTGCTCAAGAGGCTGCGACGTGCCGAAGGTCAGGTGCGGGGTATCGCGCGGATGGTCGAGGAGGACAAGTACTGCATCGACATCCTCACGCAGGTGTCGGCGGCGACCAGGGCGCTCGAGACGGTGGCCCTGAACCTTCTCGGCGATCACCTGAGCCATTGCGTGGCGGAAGCCAGCGCCGAGGGCGGTCCGGTCGCGGCGGAGAAGATCCGCGAGGCCAACGACGCCATCGCCCGCCTCGTGCGTTCCTGACACCCCCACGACGAAGGAGACACCATGACCAGCGACAACCGCATCGATCTGGGACTGAAGGATGCCGGCGCGGGATGCGCCTGCTGCGCACCCTCCACCGCCGCATCCGGCACTGCTGCATCCGCTCAGACGAAGCCCACGGATGGCTCGGTGACAGCGCACGTGTTCGTGTCGGGGATGACCTGCTCGCACTGTGTCAGCAGCGTGACCGAGGAGCTCACGGCGATCGAGGGCGTCGACGACGTCTCGGTGGAGTTGAGCGCGGGTGGCGCCTCCCGGGTCGAGATCCGCAGTTCGGCTCCGATCGCCGACGCCGAGATCCAGTCCGCTGTCGAAGAGGCCGGGTACACCCTGGCGCGCGTGTCGTCATGACCATGGGTGATGTCGAGCTCGACATCACCGGGATGACCTGCGCGTCGTGCGCGACGCGCATCGAGCGCAAGCTCAACAGGCTCCCCGGGGTGGAGGCGACCGTCAACTACGCGACCGAGAAGGCGCGGGTGCGTGGCGATGACGTCGACCCTGCTGCCCTGATCGCCACGGTCGAGTCGGTCGGCTACGGTGCCGCGCTTCCGGCGCCGCCGGAGCCCGCTACGACCGACGACGGCACCGAGCCGGTGGATCTCGAGCTCGCCTCGCTGCGGCGGCGCCTGCTGATCAGCACCGCGCTGTCGGTGCCGGTCGCGCTGATGTCGATGATCCCGGCGCTGCAGTTCGAGTACTGGCAGTGGCTGGCGCTCACGCTCACCGCTCCCGTGGCGGTGTGGGGCGCGTGGCCGTTCCACCGGGCCGCCGCGATCAACGCCCGGCACGGAGCGGCGACGATGGACACCCTGATCAGCGTCGGCGTGACCGCGGCGTTCGGGTGGTCGTTGTATGCGCTGTTCTTCGGCGGCGCCGGAGTGCCTGGCATGACGATGACCTTCACTCTGATCGGCGCTCCCCAGGCCGGGGGCCATGAGATCTACCTCGAGGTCGCCGCGCTGGTGACGGTGTTCCTCCTCGCGGGGCGCTACGCGGAAGCGCGGGCCCGCACGTCGTCGTCGGAGGCGCTGCGGGCGCTGCTCGAGCTGGGTGCCAGAGACGCCGTGCGCCTGGTCGACGGCGCGGAGCAGCGTGTCCCGGTCGATCAGCTCGTCGTCGGCGACACCGTGCTGGTGCGTCCCGGCGAGAAGATCCCGTCCGACGGCCTGGTCGTCGACGGATCATCGGCGGTGGACGCGAGCATGCTGACCGGCGAATCCGTGCCGGTCGAGGTAGGAGTGGGCTCCCGCGTCGTCGGTGCGACGGTCAACGTCGGCGGGCGCCTGGTCGTGGAGATCACCCGGGTCGGTGCCGACACCGAACTGGCCCGGATGCGGCGGCTCATGGAAGACGCGCAGACCGGGAAGGCCCGGGTGCAGCGCCTCGCCGACCGCGTCTCGGCGGTGTTCGTGCCGGTCGTGATCCTGCTGTCCATCGCCGCGTTCGTCGGCTGGATGATCGCCGGCGGCAGTCTGGAGCTCGCCTTCACCGCCGCCGTGGCGACCCTCATCATCGCCTGCCCGTGCGCGCTGGGTCTCGCGACCCCGACCGCGCTGCTGGTCGGCACCGGACGCGGCTCGCAGATGGGCATCCTCATCCGCGGCCCGCAGGTGCTGGAGCAGACCCACGACGTCGACGTCATCGTCTTGGACAAGACCGGCACGGTGACCACCGGCACGATGACGGTTTCTGCCGTTCGCCCCGCGGCCGGTGTCACCCGCGATGAGCTGCTCGCCGCGGCGGCGGCGGTCGAATCCGGATCGGAGCATCCCGTCGCCCGGGCCATCGTGGCCGCAGCCGGCGCAGTCGCGCCCGCCGACACGTTCGACTCGCATGCCGGGCTCGGCGTGCAGGGGATGGTCGACGGCTCGCTCGTCATGGCCGGCCGCCCCGCGTGGCTGCAGGAGCAGTGGGGCATCCGCGTCGACGACAACCTGCAGGATGCCGGCGCCCTCGCTGAGGGTGGGGCGACCGTCGTCGCCGTCGGCCGCGACGGGAGCCTGCTGGGCCTCATCGCGGTGGCCGACACCGTCAAGCCCACCAGCGCCGAGGCCATCGCCCGCTTCCGCGCGCTGGGCATGACGCCGGTGCTGCTCACCGGTGACAACGACGGCGCTGCCCGGCACATCGCCGCCCAGGTCGGCATCGACGAAGTGCGATCAGGAGTCACCCCGGCAGGCAAGCTCGATGCGGTGCGCCGGCTGCAGGAGCAGGGCCACACGGTCGCGATGGTCGGCGACGGGGTCAACGACGCCGCCGCCCTCGCCGCGGCCGACCTGGGCATCGCCATGGGTGGAGGCACGGATGCCGCGATCGCGGCCAGCGACATCACCGTCGTCTCGGGCGATCTGCTGGTCGTTGCCGACGCAGTGCGGCTGTCCCGGCGCACCCTGCGCACCATCAAGGGCAACCTGTTCTGGGCGTTCGCGTACAACGTCGCCGCCATTCCCGTCGCCATGGCGGGCCTGCTCAACCCGCTGGTCGCCGCCGCCGCGATGGCGCTGTCGTCGGTCTTCGTGGTCACCAACAGCCTGCGACTACGTGGGTTCCGCGCGCTTCCGCCCAGCCCGTCGTCGGTCGCCGACGCGGATTCGCGCGCCCTCGCCCGGCTCTAGCCGAGGCCGCAGAAGCACTCCTGGAAGGAGATTCCCCATGAGTCAGCACGACCCTCACCACGCCCCCACTCACGGCGGGCACGCCGCCGGCGTCGACGAGCTCCACCACGAGGGCGACCATCCCGCGCACGACGACCATGCCGGGCACGGCGAGCATGCCGGGCACGGCGGTCACTCCGGGCACGGCGACCACGTCGGCCAGTTCCGCCGACTGTTCTGGATCATGCTCTTCCTCGCGATCCCGGTCGTGGCTTTCTCGGGCATGTTCTCGATGCTGCTCGGCTACCCGCTGCCGGATGCCCCGTGGGTCGGGTGGATCTCGCCGATCCTGGGCACCGTCATGTATGTGTGGGGCGGTGCGCCGTTCCTGACCGGTGCCGTCAGCGAGCTGCGTGCCCGCACGCCCGGCATGATGCTGCTGATCGCGCTGGCGATCACCGTCGCCTTCCTCGCGTCGTGGGGCGCCAGCCTTGGTCTGCTGCACCATGAGCTGGACTTCTGGTGGGAGCTGGCGCTGCTGATCGTCATCATGCTTCTGGGGCACTGGATCGAGATGCGGTCGTTGGCGCAGACCACCTCCGCGCTGGATTCCCTCGCGGCGCTGCTGCCCGACGAGGCCGAGAAGATCGATGGCGACTCCACGGTCACCGTCGCGCCGGCCGATCTGGTCGTCGGCGATCTCGTCGTGGTGCGTCCGGGCGGGCGCGTGCCTGCCGACGGCCGCGTGGTGCAGGGGTCGGCGAGCATGGACGAGTCGATGATCACCGGCGAATCCCGCCCTGTGCGCCGTGGAGACGGCGATCCGGTGGTCGCCGGGACCGTGGCCACCGACTCGGGCCTTCGGGTGGAGATCACCGCGGTCGGCGACGACACCGCGCTCGCCGGCATCCAACGGCTCGTGACAGAAGCGCAGAACTCGTCGTCGCGGGCGCAGCGCCTCGCCGACCGTGCCGCCGGATGGCTCTTCTGGTTCGCGCTCGGCGCCGCCGCGATCACCGCGACGGTGTGGTCCATGATCGGGATGCCCGATGCCGCCGTCATCCGCACCATCACCGTGCTCGTGATCGCGTGCCCGCATGCGCTGGGCCTGGCCATCCCGCTGGTCGTGTCCATCGCCACGGAGCGCGCCGCTCGCGCCGGAGTGCTCGTCAAAGACCGCCTCGCACTCGAGAGCATGCGCACGGTCGATGCCGTGCTGTTCGACAAGACGGGCACCCTCACCAAGGGCACCCCCGCCGTCACCGGCGTGGAGCCCACTGCAGGAACCGACGAAGACCGACTGATCGCGCTCGCCGCCGCGGCGGAGGCCGACTCCGAGCATCCGCTCGCGCGGGCGATCGTCGCCGCGGCGCGCGACAAAGACCTCGCCGTGCCGGCATCCTCCGACTTCGAGTCCTCGCCGGCCATCGGGGTTCGCGCGACCGTCGACGGGCACGTCGTGCAGGTCGGCGGGCCGCACCTGCTCGACCAGGAGGGCGGCGAGGAACTGCCGGTCGCAGATCAGTGGCGCGACGAGGGCGCCATCATCCTGCACGTGCTCATCGACGGCGAGGTCGCGGGTGCGCTGCGGCTGGCCGATGAGATCCGGCCTGAGTCGCGCGAGACGGTCGACGGGCTGCACGCCCGCGACGTGGAGGTCGTCATGATCACCGGCGACGCCGAGGCTGTCGCGGCGTCGGTCGCCGCCGAGCTGGGGATCGATCGATACTTCGCCGGTGTGCGGCCCGAAGACAAGGCGTCGAAGGTGAAGCAGCTGCAAGACGAGGGCGACAAGGTCGCGATGGTCGGCGATGGCGTCAACGACGCCCCCGCGCTCGCCCAGGCCGACGTCGGCATCGCGATCGGCGCGGGCACCGACGTGGCGATCGCCTCGGCGGGTGTCATCCTCGCCAGCGACGACCCCCGTTCGGTGCTGTCGGTGATCGAGCTGTCGCGGGCGAGCTACCGCAAGATGAAGCAGAACCTCTGGTGGGCGGCCGGCTACAACCTGATCTCGGTACCGCTGGCCGCGGGCATTCTCGCGCCGATCGGATTCGTGCTGCCCATGTCCGTGGGAGCGATCCTCATGTCGCTCTCCACCATCGTCGTGGCCCTCAACGCCCAGCTGCTGCGTCGCCTCGACCTCAGCCCGGAAGCGGTCATCGACCGCTGAAACCGCGTCGGCCCTCGAGGCCCGAAAGGACGCCTATGATCACCCGCCCTCACGCGACCGCCACCGCCGTCGCGCTTATCGCGGTCGCTCTCACCGGCTGTGCGGCCGCCGACCCGCCGTCCACCGGCGACGAGCACGCCACCGACATGCTCCACGTGCACGCGATCGTCACCACCCCGGGCGGCGACGGCTACTTGCTGGGAACCCACGAAGGAATCTATGCCGCGACACCCGATGGACAACTCGGTGACCGGGTCGGCGACGAAGACTTCGACGCGATGGGGCTGACGGCGTCGGGGGAGGACCTCATCGCCTCCGGCCACCCGGGCCGCGACACGTCGGAAGGACTGGGGGCGGGAAACCTCGGCATCATCCGCAGCGACGATGGCGGCATCACCTGGGATCCGGTGGCGTTCACGGGCGAGAAGGACTTCCACGCCCTCACCGCCGCGCCGGACGGCACACTGTACGGGCAGGCCACCGACAGCGGCGAACTGCTCTCCAGCACCGACTCCGGCGTCACGTGGCATCCGACCGGCGCCACCCTCTTCACTTTCGGGCTCGCGGTCGACGCGACCGGCGGAATCCTCGCCGTCACCCCCGACGGGCTGCAGCTCAGCACCGACGGCGGTGCTTCGTTCGCAACGCTCACGGACGCGCCGAAGCTCTATGCCATCGCCGCGTCTCCCGACCACCAACGACTCGTCGGCGTGGACACCGACGGCACGATCTGGACCAGCACCGCCGGCAGTGCCTGGCAAAGCACCGGAGCCGTGCACGGCGCGGCGCAGGCGATCACGATCGCCGACAACGGAAACGTCCTCATCGTCGACGACAGCGGACTCAGCCTGCTGCGCTCCGACCGCTGACGATGCCGAACGCCTAGGCGACCGCCGGCCCGCGTCGATCGGGCGGACGCTTCACCAGCAGCGCGGCAGTGCCAGCGATGGCGACGGTGGCCGTGGCGATCGTGACGAGATGGATGCTGAGCGGCCCGCCGTTGTACATCGTCACGCCCACCGCGACCAGCGTGACCGCGACGATGACGAGAGCCACGGGGTGCTGTCGGCGGAGTCCGATCAGCACGAGCAGGGCGGGAACGACGTAGAGCACGACGCTCGCAGGCCCCATGGCGTTCACGGCGGCGATGTAGCCGTCCGTCACAGGGATCACGCCGAGGATGCTGCGGTAGAACATCGCGGCGCAGTGCAGAACGAGCCCGATCACGCCGATCACCAGTAGCGTGACGTCGACCCACGAGGAGCGCCGCGCATACTTCCCCCACGGCAGCTTCTTGCTGAGGAAGCGCGCGGCGAAAAGAAGTGCTGGGATCAGCACGAGTGCTGCAGTGGACGTGATCGGCACAGTTGGCTCCCGTCATCGACCCTTGAGTGCATCTCAGCATCAATCCCTGAACAGGTTCTCGGTTCTACCCGTCGGTACTACATCAGGGTGGCGCTACGCTCCTGCTGGCGCAGGCGGCGGATCGTTGTGGCGGTCATCGACCGCGTGGTTGGGGTTCGCAACTCGCCCGCGATGCTGGAGACATGCTTCCTCGGCGGATCTTTCTCGTTTCGCGCCGGGTGACCCCCAGGTGACCCCGAGCATGCCGAGGGTCGTGTGGTCTGCTGAGTGCTGGGTGTGTTGAGTGCGTGGCGAGCGGCCGCGTTTCCGCCAGAAAGATCCTGATCAAGTCAGGAAATCCGCGTGATTACGCGGTAGCACGGGTCATGCGAAGCGCTGCCGGGGTTCGGGCCGGGTGACCCTGCTAAGGTGGAGTCCCCTCACGGGGACCGAGGGTTCAAATCCCTCCGTCTCCGCCGCGAGATTTCGGCTCTGATCCCTTGAAAACACTGGGATCGCGCCGGTCGGTGGACCCCTCGGAACGGCCATGTGGGAAGAATCTGGGAAAAGCGCGCGCGACTGTGCGTTCAGACCCTCTTCCGACTCACAGCCGAGCGAGTCGCTTGAAATCGGGTCAGGTCGTATACGGCCCGGACCCACGGAGCTTGCGAATCGCTTCGCCGGCGGCCTCGTTCGCTGCGGTGTCCAGGGCGTGAGAGACATGGTCGAGATCGGTGTCGAACAGGTCGGCGTAGACATCGAGCGTCATCGAGGCTGACGTGTGCCCCAGCATTCGCTGGATGGTCTTCACGTGTGCGCCCGACTGTACCGCGAGTGATGCGGCGGTGTGCCGGAGATCGTGGACCGTCATGGGTTCGAGTCCGGCGTCCCTCAGCGCGGTCTTGAACCAGGATTTGGAGTTCGAGCTGGCGCGAACTCGACGCATGTATGTTCCGTCCGCAGCGGGGAACACCAAGTCGCCCGCCGCTCGCCCGATGGTGTGTACGCGCAGGACATCGAGCACAAAGGTGGGCACGGGCACCAACCGGCCCCGAGTCGACTTGGGGGTGCCGAGGTGGACGGTGCCGTGCACCTCGACGGCGTTCTGTGTGATGTTCAAGCGCCCCTTCGCGAACTCGACGTCCTCCACGCGAAGACCGGCTGCTTCTCCCCATCGGATGCCGGTGTATGCGAGAACGAGGATCAGCGCGCGCCGCTCCCCGGCGGCTTCCGCGAGGCGAAGAACCTCCTGGTGGGAGAGGTAGGAGTGTCGCCCGCGCACCTTTCTCGGCAGACCAACGTCGCCGGCTCGGGCCGCGTTTCGGGAGATCCGGCCG
>JAUHVN010000413.1 GCA_030425055.1 Actinomycetes bacterium
ACGATCGTCGGCGGGGTCCCCGTGAAGGCGGGCGGCCGAGCAGCGGTGGGGCGCCTCGAGGCGACCGGCCCCGCAGCGGCAAGAAGCCGTACGGTGACCGTCGCTCGGGTGGCAAGCCCGCCGGCGACCGTCGTGACGGGGGCAAGCCCCGTACGGATCGTCGTGACGGTGCGAAGCCGTACGGCGATCGCCGTGATGGTGCGAAGTCGTACGGTGACCGCCGCGACGGTGGCAAGCCCTACGGTGACCGCCGTGATGGCGGGAAGCCGCGCACGGATCGTCGTGATGGCGGCAAGCCCTACGGTGACCGCCGCGACGGCGACAAGAAGCCGTACGGTGACCGTCGTGAGGGCGGGAAGCCGCGCACGGATCGTCGTGAGGGCGGCAAGCCGTACGGTGATCGCCGCGACGGTGCGAAGCCCTACGGCGACCGCCGCGAGGGAGGCAGGCCCCACGGACCCCGCGACGGCAGCCGCCCCTACGTCAAGAAGGATCGCGTCGAGCGTGATGGACCTCCGCGGATACCGGACCCGGAGCTGCCGGAGGAGATCACGCCCCGCGACCTGCATCCGAGTGCGCGCAATGAGCTCAAGACTCTGAGCAAGGAGAACGCCGAGCGCGTCGCACGGCACCTCGCCATGGCGGCGCGCCTCGTCGACGACGATCCCGCGCTCGCCCACGAGCATGCCCTGGCGGCGACGCGTCACGCCGGCCGTATCGCGGTCGTGCGTGAGACCGCGGCGATCACGGCCTACGCCACCGGCGACTTCGCCCTCGCTCTGCGAGAGCTGCGCACCTACCGCCGCATATCGGGCAAGGACGACCAGATCGCGCTCATGGTCGACAGCGAGCGTGGTGTCGGTCGTCCCGACCGCGCACTCGAGGTCGGCCGCGCGGTCGATCGGTCGAGCCTACCCCTCGGCGCGCGTGTCGAGCTCGCGATCGCGATGTCGGGCGCACGCCTCGATCTCGGTGAGACCGAGCGGGCGCTGCTCGAGCTCGACATCCCCGAGCTCGACCCGCAGCGCGCGTTCGAATGGAGCCCCGCGCTGTTCGCCGCTCGCGCCACCGTGCTCTCAGAGCTCGGGCGCGATGACGAGGCAGCCCAGTGGCAGCGCCGTGCAGACGAGGCCGCCGAAGCCCTCGACGCCGCTGCCGGGTACGCCGAATCCGAGCTTCTCGAAGTCGACGAGATCGAGGTCGAGGACGACGACGAGCACGACGACGACGAGCACGACGACGAGGACCAGGACGCGATCCGAGAGGACGGCGGATCCGAGGCATCCGTCGACTCCACGGACTCGTCCGACGAGGAGCAGACCGACTGATGGCGCTGTTCTCGCGGCGGACCGAACCGACTCCGCTCGACGGCGTCGACGTGGTGCTGGCAGACCTCGACGGTGTCGTCTACGCGGGCGCCGGGCCCCTGCCGCACGCCGTCGAAAGCCTCACCCGGGCGGGCGAAGGGCGCCGACTCGGCTACATCACCAACAATGCGTCGCGGACGGATGCCTCTGTCGCGGCGCACCTCACCGAGCTCGGCCTGCCGACCGCTCCGGACGAGGTCGTGACCAGTCCCCAGGCGGCGATGCGCCTGCTGGCGGATCGCATTCCGGCAGGCGCATGCGTGCTCGTGGTCGGTGGCGAGGGTCTCGTGGTCGAGGTCGAGAAGGCCGGTTTCCAGGTGACGCGCTCGGCCGAAGACGCCCCCGCCGCGGTGGTGCAGGGTTTCGCCCCCGAGGTGGGCTGGACCCAGCTCGCCGAGGCGGCGTTCGCGCTGAAGGCGCCCGAGGAGGACGGCGGCATCCCGTGGATCGCGACCAACACCGATTGGACGATTCCGCAGGCCCGCGGGGTCGCCCCGGGCAACGGCACGCTCGTCTCGGCCGTGCACACGGCGATCGGCCGACTCGCCACGGTGGCCGGCAAGCCCGAGGTTCCGATCTTCGACGAGGCGGTGGCGCGATTCGGAGCGCAGCAGCCGCTCTTCCTCGGCGACCGGCTCGACACCGACATCCTCGGCGCGAATCGGGCCGGCATGCCGTCGGCTCTGGTGCTCACGGGCATCGATCGGCCGAAGCACGTGCTCGCCGCGCCCGCCGGCTCGCAGCCGCGGTACATCCTGGGCGATCTGCGAGAACTTCATGAGCCCTACCCCGCGACCCGTGAGCGTGACGGCGTCTTCACGGTCGGCGGTGCGAGCGTGCGTGTCGACGGTCCCGACGTGAAGATCCTGGCCGAGGGCGACCGCCCGGTCGACCTGCTGCGCGCCGGTGCGGCGGCGATCTGGGCGACGGGACGGGCGATCTTCGGTTTCCGGGTGCCCGAGCGGCTGTACGCGGATCCGTTTCACCGGCCGTGACGCGCCGGCATCCGGGCCACGCGCACGTATGCTGACGGCATGGATGAGAGCGACGAGCGCCGCGCCGACCTCGTGTCGCGTCTC
>JAUHVN010000414.1 GCA_030425055.1 Actinomycetes bacterium
CCCCGAGCTCGATCGAGGGGATGGACTTCGGTTCGACCTCGGTCAGCGTGGAGGCGGAGACCGGCCGCGTGCTCGCGATCGCCCAGAACACCAAGTTCCGCGACGGCGAGACCGACGACCCGGACTACTCGAGCATCGTGTACGCCGGCGACCTGACGCACGGCGGATCGATCGGGTTCCCCGCGGGATCGACGTTCAAGCTGTTCACGCTGCTCGGCTGGCTCGAGGCGGGGCACTCCGTCAACGAGGTCATCAACGCACGGGTGCGGCCGCCGATGAGCGTGGCGAACAGCTGTGTCGGGAACTGGGTCAACAACACCAGCCCGCTGTGGCAGCCCAACAACTTCGGCGAGGTGCCCGGCTACGTCGGCACTCCGATGCAGTTCACCGCCCAGTCGCTCAACTCGGGCTTCGTCTTCATGGCCGCCGAGCTGGACCTGTGCGACATCCAGAAGATCGCGACGAAGATGGGCGTGACGCTGGGCACGGGCGAAGAAGTCCCGATGCACAACGTCAACGAGGTGATCGGCTCCGACGCGATCTCGCCGCTGGCGATCGCCGGGGCATACGGCACCGTCGCGAACAACGGCATCTACTGCGAGCCGAAGGTCATCGACAAGGTCGTGGACCCGGACGGCAACGAGCTCGCCCTGCCCGACCGGTCGTGCGAGCAGGTGCTCGACCCCGCCGTCGCCGCCACCGCCGCCTACGCCCTGCAGGGCGTGATGCAGTCCGGCGGCACCGGTTCGCTCGCGAACCCGCGCGACGGCACTCCGCTCATCGGCAAGACCGGAACCCACGAGGAGTCCCAGACGTGGGTCGTCGAGTCCTCGACGAAGGTCGCCACGGCGGTGTGGGTCGGCAACGCCGAAGGAGAGCGCGACGTCTTCAAGACGTGGACGGGCGGGATGCAGGTCTCGTTCCTGCGCTACTCGATCGCCCGTGAGGTGCAGGCTGCGGCGAACGCGATCTACGGCGGCTCCGCCTTCCCGTCGCCCGACAGCAACCTCACCCGCCAGGTGCTCTTCGACCTGCCGAACGTCGTGGGCATGAGCGTCGAGGACGCCACGTCCACCCTGCGCAACGCCGGCTTCCAGGTGGAGGTGGGCAGCGCGGTCGACTCGGATGCCGCAAAGGGCATCGTCGCCGACCAGGATCCGCCGGGCGGCCTGGTGGGCGGCGGGACCGTCGTCACCATCTACCCGAGCAACGGAGCAGCGCTGACGGTGCCGGACGTCGCGGGACGGAACCTCGACCGAGCCATCTCCGACATCCGGAGGGCCGGCTTCGGCAACGTCCAGGCGGGCACCTGCACGCAGTCCGATGACGCAGGGAACAACCCCGAAGCCACCGGCACCAACCCGGCGGCGGGATCGACGACCAACCGCAACACCGCGATATCGGTGAACTACGTGGCTCGTGACTGCGGCGGCGACGGCGACAGCGGGGGCGGCGGCCCCGGCAACGGCGGCGGCAACGGGTGACCCGCCCGTCGACAGCGACTTCGACCGCCCTCACCGCGATCACCGCGGTGGGGGCGGTCGCCGCAGGTGCGGCCGTGTGGGGGATCGGCATCGAGCGCCATCTGTACACCGTCCGCCGGCATCAGGTCCCCGTTCTCGCACCGGGCTCGGCACCGATCCGGGTGCTGCACATCTCGGATGCCCACATGGCACCGTGGCAGCGCCATCGCCAGCGGTGGATCGCGGCCCTCGCAGAGCTCGAACCCGACCTGATCGTGAACACGGGCGACAACCTCGGACACGTCGACGGACTGCGCGGCCTGCGCGCGGCGCTCGACCCCTTCCGCGGCATCCCCGGGGTCTTCGTGCACGGTTCGAACGACCACGCCGCCCCGGGTCCGCGCAATCCGCTGCTCTACTTCACGGGTCCCTCCAAGAGCGTCCCGGCCGCCGAGCCGCTCGACACGCGCGCTCTGGACGGCTATCTGACCGACGGACTGGGATGGATCCCGCTGAACAACGCCGTCGGGTCGCTGTCGGTCGCGGGTCGTCGCATCGACGCGTTCGGCGTGAGCGACGCCCACCGCGGGTGGGACCGCCCCGACGTGCTGCCCGACCTCGTCGAAGAGCTCCGCGACGACGAGGACGTGCCGTTGCTGGGCGTCACCCACGCGCCGTACCGTCGCGTGCTCGACGCGTTCTGCGATCTCGGCGCCGACGCGATCTTCGCGGGGCACACGCACGGCGGCCAGGTGCGGATCCCGGGCTCGCGGTCCGCGCTGGTCGCGAACTGCGACATCCCCCTCGACCAGGCGCGCGGACTGTCGGAGTGGTCGCACGGCGGCCGCGCGGTGCCGCTGAACGTCAGCGCGGGGATCGGTCACTCGATCTACGCTCCCGTGAGATTCGGATGCCGCCCCGAAGCGTCGCTGCTCGAACTCACCGCCCTCGCATGACGCCCGCGGTTCGGAGCACG
>JAUHVN010000415.1 GCA_030425055.1 Actinomycetes bacterium
GTAGTGGGACCCCACGAGACCGTCGTCGGTGGAGCTCACCAGCGTGGCCCACGGGTTCCGCTCGACGAGGCGGCGCAGCTCTGACACATCCGTCATAGCGAAGCTGGGGTTCTGACGCACGGACTCAGCCTAGAACCGATGCGGACCCGCGCAGCATCAGCGCTGGCAGGACGGGCACCAGTAGAGCTTGCGGGTCGCCATCTCCTCGACGACGATCGCCGTGCCGCACACCCGGCACGGGAGACCGGCGCGGTGGTAGACCCAGTGCCGATCGTCGCGATGGGCCATCGCCCGCCGGTAGGCCTCGGGGTCGAGGTTGTCCATCGTCATCATCTGACCGGTCTCGACGCCGATCCGCAGCAGACCGACCCAGTCCCGCCAGATGCCGCGCACGACGTCCTGGGCGACCTCGCGACCGGGGGTGTGCGGGTTCTGGCGCGCTCGGAACAGCAGCTCCGCGCGGTACACGTTGCCGATGCCGCTGACCACCTTCGGATCCATCAGCAGCTGGCCGATCGGCGTCGGCTTGCGGCCGACCACGGCGGTGAAGCGCTCCTCCCCCTCGTCGATGTCGTCGACGAGAGGATCAGGGCCGAGTTCGGCGATCGTCGCGGCCACCTCGTCGGGTGTCTGCAGCACGCACGCCGTCGGTCCGCGCAGATCCGCGCAGGTCGACTCGGTGAGAAGGCGCAGCCGCACCTGCCCGACGATCGGCGGCGGCCATTCCTCGTCGTCGTCGGCGAGCCCGGTGGTCTGCTCCGACATGCGCACGTGCACGCGGGCCTTGCGGGGCGCCCCGATCGAAGCCAGCGAGTTCTCGCCGGCGGCGTCGAAGACCGCGTCCGCGAGATCGGTGCCGCGCTGGTTGGTCTGGCCCATGCGGCCGTTCGCCGACGCGATCGTGGGGTCGACGAGGATCTCGCCGGCGAAGTCCCATGCCCCGTACATGCCGAGGTGCACCCGCAGCCACAGTCCGTCGTCGAACTCGAGGAACATCTGCTTGCCGACGGCGCGCACATTGGTGACCGTGCGACCGTCGAGCTCGGCGGCACCCTCCACGAACCGCCCCTGCGGGCTCGAGGCCGCGACGACCCGGCCGGCGAAGTTGCGCTCGAACTGCCGGGCGATGCGATGGACGGAGTGGCCCTCTGGCATCCCTCGACTCAGCCGGCCTCGGGGTCGAACGAGCTGTCGTCGGCGGCGAGCACGTCGGGAGCGCCGGCGCCCGCACGCGGATCGGGGGCGAGTGAGCCGTCGTCCTCGAAGGCGGCGATCTGGCCGATGCGCCTCACGTGGCGCTCCTCCTGCGAGAACGGCGTCTCGATGAAGCGGTCGATGAAGGCCGCCGCCTCGTCGAACGTGTGCTGGCGCGCGCCGATCGCGATGACGTTCGCGTCGTTGTGCTCGCGTGCGAGCTCGGCCGTGGCGAGGTTCCACACGAGTGCTGCGCGGATGCCGCGCACCTTGTTCGCCGAGATCTGCTCGCCGTTCCCCGAGCCGCCGAACACGACACCCAGTGCGTCGACGCCGTTCTCCTGGTCGGCGATCACGCCCTGTGCGGCACGGATGCAGAACGCCGGGTAGTCGTCGAGCGGCTCGTACTCCACGGGTCCGTGGTCCACGACGTCGTGGCCCTGCTCGGCGAGGTGATGCTGGAGGCGGGTGGAGAACTCGAGCCCCGCGTGATCGGTCGCGATGTGGATGCGCATGCCCCTCATCCTAGGAGTGCGGACCGCGCCCGAGACTGATACCTTGTAGCTCCAGGTATCACACACCTCAAGGTAATAGACATGCGAGTAGGCAAGGATCTCGTGGCCGCGGCTGCGACGCCGATCGTGCTCGGCATCCTCGCCGAGGGCGAGTCGTACGGCTACGCCATCCTGCAGAGGATCGGCGAGCTCTCGGACGGACGCCTCGAGTGGAGCGACGGGATGCTCTACCCCCTGCTCCACCGCCTCGAACGACTCGGTCACGTCGAGTCGTCTTGGGGCGTGGCCGCCAACGGCCGGCCCCGCAAGAACTATCGGCTGAGCCGCTCCGGCTCCGCCGCACTCGAGGAGCAGCGCCGGCAGTGGAGCGTCGTCACCGAGACGCTCGCGCGCGCGTGGGATCCCGGAGCGCGATCGATCGCGTGGGGCACGACATGACGGGGTCCGCTGCGCTTGAGGAGCTCATCTCGCAGTGGCGGGGCTTCGTGTCGCGGCGTCCCGCCGTGGACGCCGACAGCGTCGACGAACTCGAGTCGCACCTGCGCGACAGCATCGACACCCTGCGCGCAGGCGGACTTGCCGAAGACGAGGCGTTCCTCGTCGCGGTGAAGCGGCTCGGCGCGGTCGACGAGGTCTCGCGCGAGTTCGCCCGCGAGCACTCCGACCTGCTCTGGAAGCAGCTCACGGCGACCGCGCCGGGGCGCACCCCGCATCCGGTCCCCC
>JAUHVN010000416.1 GCA_030425055.1 Actinomycetes bacterium
AGACGCGCGTGCTCCAGCGCTCGGCGAGCACGTCGAGGATCGGGGTGTCGGTGGCCGCGGTGCGGTCGAGGATGAGGGACATGATGCTCCCGGGGTCGATGGTCGGTCCGAGGGACCCCATCGGCCCACATCCATGCAAACGCATGGAGTTCGAGATCATTCCCGACCGCCGTGATCAGCGCGGTGTGTGCTCCGCATGCGCGTCAGGCAGATCGCGCATCGCCCAGAACGGACCGACGACGACGAACAGGCATGCCAGCAGCTCGCCGCCGGCGCCGAGCCACAGCGTGGGAACGGTGCCGATCCACGTGCCCAGCGCGCCGGCGAGCAGTGCCGAGATCGGCATGACGCCCCACACGACGAACCGGATCGACGCGTTCATGCGCCCCAGCAGCCGCGGCGGGGTGATGCGCTGCCGGAAGCTCACCTGCGTGATGTTGTAGAGCAGCACGGTGAAGCTCATCACGAACATCTGCACGACCAGCAGCGGGAACGCGAGGTCGGGCACGAGTGAGATCGCCGGCAGGAAGAACGGCGCGAGGCAGAAGGCGATCGCGCTCATCGGGATGGCGCGGGCCTCGCCGATCCGGGCCACGATCCGCGGCGTCGCCATCGCACCGAGCAGTCCGCCGACCGCGCCGAGCGAGAAGGCGATCCCCAGCATCTCGGGACTGAGCCCCAGTTCGCGCAGCACGAAGATCGGCAGCAGTGTCATGCCGACCGTGCCGAAGAAGTTCGCCGTCGCCGTCGTCAGCACGATGCGACGCAGCAGCGGATTGCCGAACACCCACTTCAGCCCCTCGGCGATCTCGTGCATCAGCGGCTTGCGGTCGTCGGCGGCCCGCGGCTGCTCGTGATCGCGCGTGAACAGCAGTGCGAAGAACGAGATGACGTACGTGCCGACGGTCACGAGGATCGCGATGGGGGCGGCGAGCGCACCGATGAGCCAGCCGCCGACGGCGGGTCCGGCGAGGCCGGCGACCTGATGGGTCGACTCGAGCTTGCCGTTGGCCTCGGCGATCTGATCGCGACGCACGAGCGACGGGATGATGCTCTGGTACGACACGTCGAAGAAGACGGTCGCGATGCCCATGACGAACGCGACCGCGATGAGGTGCCACATCTCGAGCACTCCGAGCATCCACAGCAGAGGCAGCATGCCGAGCGCGATCGCGCGCACCGCGTCGGCCGCGATCATGACGCGCCGCTTGCGCATGCGGTCGATCCAGGCGCCTGCCGGCAGCCCGACGATGAGGAAGGCGGCGAGGTTCGCCGCGGTGAGCACGCCCACCTCGAACTCGGTCGCGCCGAGCGCGAGCACCGCGAGCACCGGGATCGCGAGCTCGGTGATCTGCGCGCCGAACTGCGAGAACGCCTGACCCGTCCACATGGTCAGGAAGTTGCCGTCACGCCACAGCGATCCCCGACGGTCGGATGCCGGTGCCGGCGGTGCGGTGCCGGTCGCGGCATCCTCTGATTGAGACATGTCAATCAGTCTGTGGGAGTGATTGAGAGATGTCAATCGGTCGCGGTACCCTGGGTGCGTGAGCGAGCAGACCGACGACGCGGTGCGCGACGATCCCGAACTCGAGGCGCGCATGCGGGCGCTCAGCTCGCCGGTGCGGCTGCGGGTCCTGCGGCTGTGCGCGTTCGACGCCCGCACCAACAAAGAGCTCGCCGAGCTGCTGGGAGTGAACCCGGGCACGATGCTGCACCACGTGCGCACGCTCGTTGCGACCGGCTTCCTCGCCGCCGAGGACGAGCGGTCGGGGGCGCAGGGTGCGCGCGAAGTTCCGTACCGGGCGACCGGACTCTCGTGGCGCACGCCGCTGCTGGGCGGCAGCCGCGTGCTGGTCGAGACGTTCCTGCAGCAGATCGAAGGACTCGACCCCGACGAGGTCGACACGACGTGGCTGGGGCTGCGGCTCAACGCCGAGCACAAGCAGGAGCTGAAGCGGCGACTCCACGAGCTCGCACAGGAGTTCAAGGACCGCGGCCCCGACGCGGACGGCGAGTCGCTGTCGCTGTTCACCGCGCTGCACGCCGATAGGAACCCGCAGAGTTCGCCGACGGTGAAGACGGGCGAACCTTCGCAGCCGGATGCCGGCGGGCGGGGCGGCCCGGAGTCCTAGCCTGAGGGCATGGACATCGCGACGGCAGACCTCTACGACGAGCGGGGCGACGCGCTCGACTCGCTCGCGGTGCAGCTGCACGACGTCGGCGGACGCGCGGCCTTCCACGGGCCCATCCGCACGGTGCGCTGCCACCGCGACAACGCGCTGGTGAAGGCCGTGCTCGCCTCGCCCGGTGAAGGTGCCGTCCTGGTGGTCGACGGCGGCGGCTCGCTCGAGTCGGCGCTCGTGGGTGACCTCATCGCGGCATCCGCGGTCGACAACGGGTGGGCCGGCATCATCGTACACGGGGCCGTGCG
>JAUHVN010000417.1 GCA_030425055.1 Actinomycetes bacterium
GCGGCGCGGCCCGTCGGGGAAGCGCTCGGTCTCGGCCAGCAGCATCCCGCCGTCGTAGACGAGCGTCTGGCCGTCCCACGACACGTCGTTCGTCGACTCGCCCATACCGGCAGCGGCATACGCATAGGCGGCGAGGCAGCGCAGCGACTGCGACTGGCAGAGGTCCTTGCGGTCCTCTGCGCGGGCGATCGTGATGGGGCTGCCCGAGAGGTTCAGCAGCACGGTGGCGCCGGCGAGGGCGGCCGATGACGACGGCGGAATCGGCACCCACACGTCTTCGCACACCTCGGCGTGCACGACGAGGCCCGGCACGTCGAGCGCCTCGAACAGCAGGTCGGGGCCGAAGGGCGCTTCGAGGGCGCCGATCCGGATGTCCTCGCCCGCCTGATCGTCGCCGGGCGCGTACCAGCGCCGTTCGTAGAACTCGCGGTACGTGGGCAGGTACGACTTGGGTGCGACGCCGAGCAGCTCACCGCGATGGATGACGACGGCGCAGTTGTAGAGGCGGTTGCGGTGGCGCAGCGGCGCGCCCACGACGAGCATCGGGAACAGATCGGCGGATGCCGCGACGAGTCCTTCGATCGCGGTGACGACGGCGTCGAGCACCGCGTCCTGCATCACGAGGTCGTCGATCGCGTAGCCGGTCAGGCACAGCTCGGGGAACACGGCGACGGCGACCGCGTCGTCGTTGCACGCTTCCGCGGTCTCGAGCACGGCGGCCGCGTTGGTCGCCGGGTCGGCGACGGCGACCGGGATCGTGCACGCGGCGACGCGCGCGAATCCGTGGCGGTAGGCGCTCGAGAACGGCAGTCCCATATCCACAGTCTGGCATCTCCACAGGCGCGCGGCGGGGACGTCGCACGTGCGGGCTATCGTCGAGGACGGAAAGGGGAGCATGCGCTACATCCACGACGAGGGCCGGATCGTCTGGTCGGCGAGCGACCTCAAAGCGGCGGCGGAGTGCGAGTTCGCGTGGATGCGCGCCATCGACGCGAAGCTGGGCCGCGTCGACCCGGTCGCCGAACCCGAAGATCTCACCCTCGAGCGCGCCGCGCGGCTGGGTACCGCGCACGAGCGACGGGTGCTCGACGAGTACGTCGCCCGCCACGGTGACGCGGTCGTGATCGTGCCCGAGACGCACTCGGCCGACACGGCCGCGCTGGCCGATGCCGCCGCGCTCACGCGCGAGGCACTCGCTTCCGACGACGCCGAGGTCGTCTACCAGGCGGTGCTGGCCGACGGTGACTTCGTGGGTTTCGCCGACTTCCTCGTGCGCGACGACGACCGCCGCTGGGTCGTGCAGGACACCAAGCTCGCCCGCCGCGCGCGGGTGACGGCGCTCATGCAGCTCGCTGCGTACGTCGACCAGCTCGATCGCATGGGCGTGCCGCGGGCCGACCGCGTCGAGCTCATCCTCGGCGACGGCACGAGGAGCGCGCATGAGGTCGACGACATCCTGCCGGTGTTCCGGCTGCGTCGTGAGCGCCTGCGCGCGCTCATCACCGACCGCGCGCTCGAGCAGGGCGCCGCGGGTGCGGCGATCGCGTGGGGTGACGCGCGCGGCGACCTCGACGTCATGGCATGCGGGCGGTGCGCGACGTGCGACGCCGAGGTCATCGCGTCGCGCGACCTGCTGCTGGTCGCCGGCATGCGCCCCACGCAGCGCGTGCGCCTGCGCGCGGCGGGGATCACGTCGATCGACGCTCTGGCGACCGCTCCGGACGCTCCCGACGGCATGAACCCCGACACGTTCGCGATGCTGCGGACACAGGCGCGGCTGCAGCTCGAGAGCCCCGCCGGGGTCACCGTGCCCGCCGGCCCGGCCGAGGGCCCGGCGCCGGTGCCGCATTTCGAGGTCGTCGAGCCGAAGGCGCTCGGCGCCCTCCCTCGGCCCGACCTCGGCGACCTCTTCTTCGACTTCGAGGGCGACCCGCTCTACACCGAGCAGGTCGGCGGTGCACTCGACGGCGAGCAGCGGTGGGGGATCGACTACCTGTTCGGGTGGGTCGACCGCACCGAGACGTACTCGGCCCTGTGGGCGCACAGCTTCGCCGACGAGAAGCGCGCCCTCGAGGACTTCATCGCGTTCGTGGGACTGCGGCGGCAACAGCATCCGTCGATGCACATCTACCACTACGCGCCCTACGAGCCGACGCACCTCGTCGCGATGGCGGCGCGGCACGGCGTGTGCGAGGCCGAGGTCGCACGCCTGCTGCGCGACGGCGTCTTCGTCGACCTGTACCCCGTGGTGCGCCGCGCGCTGCGCGTCGGATCGCGGTCGTACTCGATCAAGAAGCTCGAGCCGCTGTACATGGGCGACGAGGTGCGCACCGCCGACGTGCAGAAGGGCGACGACTCGATCGTCCAGTATGTCAAGGCGCGCTCGCTGCAGGACACCGGCGAGCCCACGGATGCCGCCGAGGCGCAGCG
>JAUHVN010000027.1 GCA_030425055.1 Actinomycetes bacterium
CGCGACGCGCGGCTGACCGGTGTGGGCACCGCACCGGCGACGCTCGTGCCGGTGACGCCCAAGCCGGCCGGCTCAGCGCCTTCGACGCTCGCGGCGGTCGTCGATCGGATGCCCGGCGACACGCAGTCGCGCGTTCGGGTCGAGCGCTACACGATGGCCGACGGGTCGCGGCAGTTCGTGCTCTACGTCGCGGGGACCAAGTCGGTCGGTGCGGGTGGCACCGAGGCGTGGGACGCCCAGTCGAACGTCGAGCTCTACACCGGGTCGTCGTCGGCGTCGTACGAGGCGACCCTGGCCGCGCTGCGGGCCGCCGGGGCCGAGCCGGGTGACGCGATCCACTCCTTCGGGCACTCGCAGGGCGCGATGATCGCCGCGCACGTCGCCGTCGAGTCCGAGTACGACACCCGCACGCTCGTCACGTTCGGGTCGCCGGTCGAAGCCGATGTGGGCTCGGGCACCGTGAGCGTGGGCATCCGGCACACCGACGACCCCGTCGCCGCCCTCGCCGGCGGCGGTCACATGGGCTCGGTCGGGGCGCCGGGCAGCTTCGTCGTCGAGCGGGTGAGCGACCCCGCGACGGGGGTGCACGACGTCGCGCTCGGTGCCCATCTGCTGCCGGCCTACGCCGAGACGGCCGCCCTCGTCGATGCGTCGAGCGACCCGCGCGTCGACGCGGTGCGCGAGGTGTTCGACGGGCTGGCCGCAGCCGAATCGATCGAGGTGTTCGAGTTCGGGGCGGTGCGCGACGAGGTCAATCCTTCTTCGGGCGCAGGATGAGCCCCGCGAGCCAGTTGATGAGCGAGATGATGATCGCCGCGACCAGACCCCACCAAAAGTCCTCGACCCGCAGACCCCAGTCCCAGAAGCCGGTGATCCAGGCGGTGAACCACAGCAGGAAACCGTTGATGAGCAGGCCGATGAGGCCGAGGGTCAGGATGTACAGCGGGAACGCGAGCACCTTGATGACCGTGCCGATGATCGTGTTCACGAGGGCGAAGATCAGGGCGACGAGCAGCAGCGTCAGGACGAGCTGCAGCGTCTCGCCCGGCGGGAAGGGGATCACCGACACCATCAGCGCCGGGATGAGGGTGACGATCCAGATGGCGAACGCATTGACGACGATGCGGATGAGGAAGCCCATAGCCGCACAGTCTGCCACGCCGCGACGAAGCGGCTCCGGAACCAGGAAGCGGTTGATACCGAAGTGATACCGACCTACGATCGCCGTATGGCCATGACCTTGCGACTCCCGGACGACTGGGACACCGCGCTCGACGAGATCGCGCGCGCGCAGCATGTGTCGAAGCACGCGCTCGTGCTTCAAGGGGTGGCGCTCGTCATCGAACGCCAGCGCCGGCGAGGCGTGGTCGACGAGGCTCTGGAGCACATCCTGAGCCACGACGCCGAGTTGCTCCGCCGTCTCGCCGACGCGTGACCGAGTTCCTCACCCTCGACGACGCACTGCGCGTCGTGTCACGACTCGGCTTCCACCTGCGTGACGCGGGACTCCTGGCATCCGCAATCGCCCGCCCGGCGACCACGGTGTTCGGGCGCGAGGTCTACCCCACGCTCGAATTGAAGGCAGCGGCGTTGCTCGAGAGCATCGTGCGTCATCATCCGTTCATCGACGGCAACAAGCGCAGCGGGTGGGTGCTCACCATGACGTTCCTGTGGATGAACGGCGTCCAGAGCGACATGCCGAGCGACGACGCGTTCGAGCTCGTCGTCGGAGTCGCAGAGGGCACTATCGACCTCGAGCCGGCCGCTGCGGCTATCGCGCCATTCCTCCACACGCGCTGACCACGCCGGTACGGCGCCTCCTACACTCGGAGGGTGACCGACATCCCCGTGCGCGTCCGTCCCGAGATCGCCGCCCTTCCGCCCTACAAGCAGGGCAAGCAGGCGGGGGCCGACGCCTTCAAGCTGTCCAGCAACGAGAATCCGTTCGATCCGCTGCCGGGGGTGACGGATGCGGTCGCCGCGGCATCCGCGTTCAACCGCTATCCCGATGCGACGGCGGGCCTGCTGCGCGCGCGGCTCGCCGAGCGCTTCGGCGTGCGCGACGACGAGGTGCACGTCGGCGCCGGCAGTGTGTCGATCCTCGCGCAGCTGGTGCTGGCGACGTGCACCCCGGGCGACGAGGTGATCTTCGCGTGGCGCTCGTTCGAGGCCTACCCGTGGCTCGCGGTGCTTGCGGGCGCGACACCCGTCATGGTCCCGCTCGCCGAGGGCGCCCGCCACGACCTCGACGCGATGGCCGACGCGGTCACCGACCGCACGCGCGCGGTCATCGTCTGCACGCCCAACAACCCGACCGGGCCCATCGTCACGCAGGCCGAGTTCGACGCGTTCCTCGCGCGCGTGCCCGACGACCTGCTCGTCGTGCTCGACGAGGCGTACGCCGAGTTCGTCACCGACCCCGACGCGGTCGACGGCGTGCGCCACTTCGCGCAGCCGAACGTCGTCGTCCTGCGCACGTTCTCGAAGGCGTTCGGCCTCGCCGGCCTGCGCGTCGGCTATGCGATCGGCCACTCGCGCGTGCTCGATGCGGCGCGCAGCACGACGATCCCGCTGTCGGTCACGGCGCACGCCGAGACGGCCGCCCTCGCGAGCCTCGACCGTGAGGACGAGCTCATCGAGCGGGTCCGCATCGTGGGCGCGCGCCGTGATCAGCTCGCCGCGGGTCTGCGCGACCTCGGCTGGGACGTGCCGCAGGCGCAGGGGAACTTCGTGTGGCTCGCGACCGGCGAGCAGACCACCGCCGTCGCCGAGGCCTTCGACACGGGGGGCCTCATCGTCCGCGCATTCGCCGGC
The DNA here is from genome assembly GCA_030425055.1 of Actinomycetes bacterium. Classification (GTDB taxonomy): domain Bacteria; phylum Actinomycetota; class Actinomycetes; order Actinomycetales; family Microbacteriaceae; genus Microbacterium. The sequence continues at coordinate 2,815 of JAUHVN010000027.1, forward strand.
GACGGCATCCGGATCTCGGTCGGCGAAGAGGAATCTGTCGAGAAGGTCCTATCGATCGCGGCATCCGTTGTGAAAGACCTCCCAGAGGGGCATCCGGCGCGACGGCTAGCGTAGAACGGTGACCCCGCCCTCGAACGACGACGGCCGCCTCGTGCGGATGCTGGCCGCGGACGGGTCGTTCGCCCCGACGCCGGCCGCCGAGCCCTACCTCGCGCTCGTCGAAGCGCTGGGCGACGATGAACTCGAGCAGTTCTACCGCGACATGGTCGTGATCCGGGCGTTCGACCGCCAGGCCACCAACCTGCAGCGGCAGGGACAGCTGGCGCTGTGGCCGCCGAGCCTCGGGCAGGAGGCGGCCCAGGTCGGCTCGGTGCGCGCTGCGCGCGCGCAGGACCACGTCTTCCCGTCGTACCGCGAGCACGTCGTGGCGAAGGTGCGCGGCGTCGATCCCGTCGACATCATCCGGCTGATGCGCGGCCTCACGCACGGCGGCTGGAACCCACTCGACCCGAAGAACGGCAACACGCACCTCTACACGCTCGTGCTGGGCGCGCAGACCCTGCACGCCACGGGCTTCGGCATGGGGCTCGTCTTCGACGGCCGCTGCGGCACGGGAGATCCCGAGAGCGACGAAGCGGTCATCGTCTACTACGGCGACGGGGCGTCGAGCCAGGGCGATGTGCACGAGGCGATGGTGTTCGCCGCGAGCTACCGCACCCCCCAGGTCTTCTTCCTGCAGAACAACCAGTGGGCCATCTCGGTGCCGGTCTCGACGCAGTCGCGCTCGCCGCTGTACCGCCGCGGCGACGGGTACGGGATGCCGTCGATCCCCGTCGACGGCAACGACGTGCTCGCCAGCTGGGCCGTCACGCGCGTCGCGCTCGATGAGGCGCGCGCCGGCGAGGGCCCGCGGGCCATCGAGGCGATGACCTACCGTCTCGGGGCCCACACCACCAGCGACGACCCCACGAAGTACCGCACCTCCGACGAGGAGCAATCGTGGATCGAGCGCGATCCCATCGCGCGGATGCGGGTGTTCCTCACCGCACGCGGGGCGTCCGACGCCTTCTTCGCCGACGTCGAGGCCGAGGCGCAGGCGACCGCCGAGGACACGCGTGAGCGCACCGTTGCCCTCGGGTCGATTCCGGCCGACACGATGTTCGACCACGTGTACTCCGAGCAGCATCCGCTCATCGATGCGCAGCGGCGGTGGCGCGCCGAATACGAGGCATCCTTCGAGGAAGGGGCGGGCGCATGACCGATCTTCCCTTCAGCCGCGCTCTCAACGCGGGCATGCGGGCGGCGCTGGCGGGATCCGACCGCGTGCTGCTCATGGGCGAGGACATCGGGCGCCTCGGCGGCGTCTTCCGCGTCACCGAGGGTCTGCAGGCCGAGTTCGGCGAGCGGCGCGTGCTCGATACGCCACTGGCCGAGTCGGGCATCGTCGGAACGGCGATCGGCCTCGCGATGGCCGGATTCCGCCCGGTGTGCGAGATCCAGTTCGACGGGTTCGTCTTCCCCGCCTTCGACCAGATCACGTCGCAGCTGGCCAAGATGACCAACCGGCACGAGGGCGCGCTGTCGATGCCGGTCGTCATCCGCATCCCTTACGGCGGGCACATCGGAGCGGTCGAGCACCACCAGGAGAGCCCTGAGGCGTACTTCACGCACACACCGGGGCTGCGGGTCGTGAGCCCCTCGACGCCGAACGACGGCTACTGGATGATCCAGGATGCGATCGCGTCGGACGACCCCGTGATCTTCCTCGAGCCCAAGAGCAAGTACTGGCAGAAGGGCGAGGTCGACACCGAGTCGCGCGCCGCTCCGCTGCACGCCAGCCGCATCGTGCGCCGCGGCACCGACATCACGCTCGTCGGTCACGGCGCCATGGTCACGACGCTCCTGCAGGCCGCCGCGCTCGCCGAGTCCGAGGGCACGAGCTGCGAGGTCGTCGACCTGCGCTCGCTGTCTCCGGTCGACTACGGGCCGATCCTCGACTCGGTGCGCCGTACCGGCCGCATGGTCTACGCGCAGGAAGCGCCGGCGTTCACGTCGCTCGGCTCCGAGGTCGCCGCCACCGTCATGGAGCAGGCCTTCTACGCGCTCGAGGCCCCGGTGCTGCGCGTGTCGGGCTACGACACCCCGTTCCCGCCCGCGAAGCTCGAGGGCACCTATCTGCCCGACCCCGACCGCATCCTCGAGGCCGTCGACCGGGCGATGGCCTACTGATCGCTAGGAGCACCGGATGAGCACCCAGACCTTCCTCCTTCCCGACGTCGGCGAGGGTCTCACCGAGGCCGAGATCGTCACGTGGCGCGTCGGCCCCGGTGACGACGTCGCGGTCAACGACGTCATCGTCGAGATCGAGACCGCCAAGTCGCTGGTCGAACTGCCGTCGCCGTTCACCGGCACCGTCGGCGAGCTGCTGGCGGCCGAGGGCGACACGGTCGCCGTGGGCGCGCCGATCATCACGATCACGGATGCCTCGGCGGCGGACACCACGATCGGCCGCAGCGAGCACGGCGCTCCGCCCGAGGCGCCCGCCGAGGGCGACGGGGCGGTGCTGGTCGGCTACGGCACGGGCGGGCAGGTGTCGTCGCGGCGCCGCAAGCCCGCCGTCAGCCCGGACGAGCGGGTCGCGGCATCCGTCGGCGTCGTCGCGAAGCCCCCGATCCGCAAGCTCGCGCGTGATCTCGGCGTCGACCTCGCGGCCGTCACGCCCAGCGGCCCGGCCGGCGAGGTCACCCGCGAGGACGTCATGGGCCACGCGTCGCAGGCGAGCGTCTTCCGCAACATCCAGACGCCCGAGTGGGGCGAGGTGCGCGAGGAGTCGATCCCGGTCGGCGGGGCCGCGGTGTCAGCCCCTGCTCCCGCCGCCGACCCCGACCGCGAGGAGACCATCGCCGTCAAGGGCGTGCGCAAGGCCACCTCGAGCGCGATGGTGCAGTCGGCGTACTCGGCGCCGCACGTCTCAGTGTGGACCGACGTCGACGCGACGCGCACGATGGAGCTCGTCAAGCGACTCAAGGCCTCGCCCGACTTCGCCGACATCAGGATCTCGCCGCTGCTGATCTTCTCGCGTGCCGTCATCTGGGCCGCGCGACGCACGCCGATGGTCAACGCGGCATGGGTCGACGGGCCCGACGGAGCCGAGATCCGGATGCGGCGGTACGTGAACCTCGGTATCGCGGCCGCCACCCCGCGCGGCCTGCTCGTCCCCAACATCAAGGACGCGCAGGATCTCTCGATGCGCGATCTCGCCCGCGCCCTCGAGAAGCTGACGCTCACCGCGCGCGACGGCAAGACGACGCCTGCCGACCAGCAGAACGGCACGATCACGATCACCAACATCGGCGTGTTCGGCATGGATGCGGGAACCCCGATCATCAATCCCGGCGAGGCCGGCATCGTCGCGATGGGGACGATCCGGCAGAAGCCGTGGGTCGTCGACGGCGAGGTGCGTCCGCGGTTCGTCACGACGGTGTCGGGATCGTTCGACCACCGCGTGATCGACGGCGACGGCATGTCGCGGTTCATCGCCGACGTCGCGTCGATCCTCGAGGAGCCGGCGCTGCTGCTCGACTGACACGGTTCGACTCGGCTCCGGGGGGTCGCCTACACTCCACCGTGGAGTCTCCCCAGCTCCTTCGATGTGGAATCCCCCCGTCCGCAGACCATCGGAGTCGTCATGGCGCGCGCCCAGTCCGATCCCCCGCCCACCGGAGCGGTCCCCACCCGCTCGGCCGCTCGGGCTGCGAAGAAAAAGGTGCCGTCGCGCATCCTGGCGGGCCTGGTGATCCTGCTCGCCGTGGCGCTGGTCGCCGTCGGCGGCGTGGTCGCGGTCAAGGTGCTCGGAGTCGGCGACACCGCTGCAGCCCCTGGTGACGGATGTCTCGACGCCGACGTGCGGGTCGTCGCCGACCCGGCGGTCGCGGAAGCCATCGAAGCCGTCGCAGCCGACCTGGGCGACGCGGGTTCCGGATGCGCGACAGCGACCGTCGTCGTCGAAGACAGCGCCGAGACCGCCGCGGCGATCGCCGCCGGAGACGAGCCCGCGTTCGACGTGTGGGTGCCCGACTCGGCGATGTGGCCGGCGTGGGCGTCGAGTCAGGCCGAGCTCGAGGGCGCGCAGGCGCCGCTCGTCGTCGGCGACACCGTCGCCACCACACCGGTCGTGTTCGCCGCGACGGAAGAGACGGCGGCCGCGCTCGACGGGCAGCAGGCCGGCTTCTCGAGCTTCGCCACCCAGGCGGTCGCCGCGGTGCTGCCCGACCCGACGGCCGTCGCGTCGAGCTCGGCGGCGCTGCTCGCGCTGCAGACCGCCCTCGCCGGCGACGCCCGCACGTTCACCGGCATCGTGCTGGGTCTGGCCACCGGCGTCGCCCCGACGGTCGACGACGCGCTCGCGGCTGTCGCGGCTGCGGAGGCGCCGACCGTCGCGGTGACCACCGAGCAGGCCGTGAGCGAGTACGACGCCGACGGCGGGGCCGATCTCGTGCCGATCTACCCGGCCGACGTCCAGCCCGCCGTGAGCGTGCCGGTCGTGACCGTCGACGGAGCGCCCGAGGAGACCCTCGCCGCCGTCGCGACCTTCACGGCGGCGGTCGCCGACGCCGACGAGGTGCTCGCGGAGTTCGGCTTCCGCGGCGTCGAAGGTGAGCCGACGTCGGAGGCCACGCCCGATGCGGCGGCATCCGACCCGGTCGACGGCGTCAACCAGGCCGAGGCCCTGCGCACGTGGCAGGTGCTCACGGCGCCGTCGCGCATGCTCTCGCTCAACGACGTCTCCGGATCGATGGACGAGCCCGCCACCGCCGATCTGAGCCGCATCGATCTGTTCGAGCAGGCGGCGGTCCGTGCCATCAACTCGCTGTCGACCGACTCCTCCATCGCATCGTGGGTGTTCTCGAGCAGGCGCGTCGGCGGTCAGGACTGGCAGGAGATCGTGCCGATGGGTCCGCTCAGCGATCCGGCCCACAAGCAGGCGATGATCGATGCGGCCAACGGGCTCGACGGGCTGGTGGGCGGGGGCACGGGCCTCTACGACAGCGTGCTCGCCGCGGTGAGCTACATGCGCGAGACGTATGTGCCGGGACAGGTCAATCTCGTGCTGCTCAACACCGACGGGTTCAACGAGGACGACGAGGGGCTCGCTCTGCCCGAACTGCTCGCCGAGCTCGAGAAGCTGCACGATCCCGCCAACCCCGTCGCGGTCATCGCGATCGGGTACGGCCCCGACACCGATCAGGCCGCCCTCGAGCAGATCGCGGCGGCCACCGACGGCGCCGCGTACCAGGCGCTCGAGCCGACCGACATCACGACGGTGCTCGTGGATGCCGTGACGCAGCGCGGCTGCCGCCCGTACTGCGGCTGAGTTCGATCGCCGGCCGCGTCGTGGCGCCGCCGCAGTGCTGATTATGAGAACGATTATCGATAGCGCTAGAGTTCACTCATGACCTCATCCCCCCGCGCCCTCGCCGTCCTGGCCGTCGGAACCGCCGCCGCCCTCGTCCTCGCCGGATGCTCCTCCGCGAGCCCCGCCGCCGACGCTGGCCGCATCCAGGTGGTCGCGTCGACCGACGTCTACGGGCAGATCGCCGCGCAGATCGGCGGCGACGCCGTCGACGTGACGTCGCTGGTGACCGCGCAGGATCCGCACGACTACGAGCCGAGTGCCCGCGACCAACTCGCCGTGCGCGAAGCCGATCTCGTGATCGAGAACGGCGGCGGCTTCGACTACTTCGTCGACGGGCTCATCGAGGCATCCGGCACCGAGGCCGTCGTGCTCACCGCCGTGGAGTTCTCGCCGCACTGGACCGGGGGCGCCGCACACGACGACAGCGACGACCACGCCGACGAGGACGACCACGCCGACGACGACGACCACGGCCACGAGCACATCGAGGGGTTCAACGAGCACGTCTGGTACGACACCGAGACGGTCCACGCGCTCGCTGTGGGCATCGCCTCCGACCTCGAGGTGCTGGCGCCCGACGAGGCGGCCGTCGCCGCGATCGAGAGCAACCTCGCCAGGTTCCTGTCGGAGCTGGACGCCGTCGACGAGGCCATCGCCGCGGCGAACGCCGACCACGTGGGCGCCACCGTCTTCGTCACCGAGCCGGTTCCGCTGTACCTCACCGAGGCGATCGGTCTCGAGAACCTCGCACCCGCCGACTTCACCGAGGCCGTCGAGGAGGGCCAGGACGTGCCTCCGGCGATCCTGCTCGAGTCCCTCGACCTGCTGCGCGACGGTAGTGTCGACGTCGTGATCGCGAACGCGCAGACCGGGGGCGCCGAGACCGAGCAGGTCATCGCCGAAGCCGAGAGCCTGGGCATCCCGGTCGTCGAGTTCACCGAGACGCTGCCCGAGGGGCAGACCTACACCGGCTGGATGGATGCGAACGTGAACGCGTTGCGGGAAGCGCTGGAATCCTGACCGCCGCACTCGAGATCCGCGGAGCGGCGCTGCGTCGCGGCGACCGCGAACTCTGGGCGGGCCTCGACCTCACGGTCGAGCCGGGCGAGCTCATCGCGGTGCTCGGCCCGAGCGGTTCGGGCAAGACGACGCTGCTGCGGGCGATCCTCGGACTCGAGCCGCTCAGCGAGGGGGAGATCACCGTACTCGGGCAGCGCGTGGGCACGCGCGGCAATCGCCGGGTGGGCTATCTTCCCCAGTCCCGCCCTCTGCCTCCCGACACCCCCCTGCGCGGCCGCGACCTCGTCACCCTCGGGGTCGACGGTCATCGGTTCGGGCTGCCGTTCACGCCGCGCGCCCAGCGCCGCGCCGTCGACGCTCTCATCGAGGAGGTCGGCGCGGGCGCCTTCGCCGATGTGCCGGTGGGTCGGCTCTCGGGCGGCGAACAGCAACGGCTGCGCGTCGGCCAGGCACTGGCCGGCGATCCCGGTCTGCTCCTGTGCGACGAGCCGCTGACGAGCCTCGACCTCGCGAACCAGCAGGCGGTGATCGGACTCATCGACCGCCATCGGCGCGATCGGGATGCCGCGGTGCTCCTGGTCACGCATGACATCAACCCGCTGCTGGGCAAGGTCGACCGCATCCTCTACCTGGCGGGCGGGCGCTTCATGCTGGGCACTCCGCAGGAGGTGCTGCGCAGCGATGTGCTCACCGACCTCTACGGCGCGCATGTGTTCGTGCTGCGCGCGGGAGACCGGCTGGTCGTCGTGGGCGCACCTGACGCCGAGGAGTCGCACCACCACCACGACCACGACGAGCATCACGACGCCGGGGAGCACGCGTGAACTGGGGCGACGTCGGCGACGCCATGTTCGGCGGGCTGCCGGTGTACGGCGAGATCCTCGCGCTCGTCTCCAACGCGGTGTGGGCGGGAGCCGCGCTCGGCATCGTCGGCGGGCTCATCGGCGTCTTCGTGATGCAGCGCGACATGGCGTTCGCCGTGCACGGCATCAGCGAGCTCTCGTTCGCCGGTGCCGCCGCCGCGCTGCTGATCGGCGCCGACGTCGTGACGGGGTCGATCGTCGGGTCGATCGTCGCGGCCGGGCTGATCGGCTGGCTCGGTGCGCGGGCACGGGATCGCAACTCGATCATCGGCGTGCTCATGCCGTTCGGACTCGGCCTCGGCATCCTGTTCCTGTCGTTGTACGACGGGCGCAGCGGCAACCGATTCAGCCTGCTGACCGGTCAGATCGTGTCGGTGCAGTCCGAGCAGGTCGGCGGACTCATCGTCATCAGCACGCTCGCCCTCGTCGCCCTGCTGCTCATCTGGCGCCCGCTGCGCTTCGACTCGCTCGACCCGCAGTCGGCCGCCGCGCGCGGCGTGCCGACCCGGGCGGTCTCGCTCGGCTTCATGCTGCTGCTGGGTCTCGTCGTCGCCGTCGCCGTCCACATCATCGGCGCCCTCCTGGTCATGGCCCTGCTGGTGACACCGGCCGCCGCGGCGATGCGGATCACGTCGGGGCCGCTCGCGCTGCCGCTGTGGGCGGCCCTGTTCGGCGTGGTCTCGGCCGTGGGCGGCATCCTGCTGGCGATCATGGGGACGCTGCCGGTCAGTCCGTACATCACGACGCTCTCGTTCGCTATCTACCTCGTCTGCCGCGTCGTCGGGGCTCGTCGCGACGCCCGGTGGACGCTCAGAACCCGTCGGTAGACTCCCGCGCATGGCCCAGCGGAAGACATGGCAGCGCGAGCGCGTGCGCGAAGCGCTGTCGGATGCCCCCGGCTTCGTCAGCGCCCAGACGCTCCACGCGACCCTGCGCGAGGAAGACACGGGCATCGGTCTGGCGACCGTCTACCGCGCGCTCGCCGGTCTCGCCGCCGAGGGCGCGGCGGACTCGCTGCAGAGCCCCGACGGCGAAGCGCTCTACCGCGCCTGCCTCAGCGAGGGCCACCATCACCACCTGATCTGCCGCTCATGCGGACTCACGGTCGAGATCGAGGCGAACGACGTCGAGCAGTGGGCACGCGCCACCGCCGAGCGGAACGGCTTCACGCGCGCCGAGCACATCGTCGACATCTTCGGGCTGTGTGCGACGTGCAGCCGCGAGACGGAACGTGACGCGGGCTGACACCGGCGTGCGCCGCGACGCCGCTCGGCGTCCGCAGCGCACCGGGCTCGCCCTGCTGCTGGGCGCGGCCGTCGTCGGCGCGCTCTTCGTCATCGACGCGTTCGCCCCGCAGCTGTTCGAGGCGTCGCTCCCCACGCGCGCGCAGGACGGACTGACGCTCGCGATCAGCGTGCTCATCGAGTCGCTGCCGTTCGTCGTGCTCGGCGTCGTCCTGTCGATCGTCGTGCAGGTGTGGGTTCCCCCGGGGGTCTTCGAGCGGTGGATGCCGCGCCGGGCGTGGGCTCGCCGTGCCGTGCTGTCGCTGCTCGGCATGTTCATCCCGGTGTGCGAGTGCGGCAACGTGCCGTTCGCCCGTGGTCTGCTCATGCGCGGGTTCTCGGTGCCCGACACCCTGACGTTCCTCATCGCGGCGCCGATCGTGAACCCGATCGTCATCATCACGACCCACCAGGCGTTCGGATTCGATGACGGCATCCTGGTGGTGCGGCTGCTGGGCGGGTACGCGATCGCGAACCTGATCGGCTGGCTCTACAGCCGGCATCCCTCCCCCGACACGCTGCTCACGCAGCGCTTCCGCGACACGTGCGACCTGGTCGTCCACGAGCCGGGCGGTCGCGGCCGTCGCAGCCTCGCGCAATTCGTCATCGAGCTGCGCGCCGTCATGCCCGCGCTCGTGATCGGCTCGGCGCTCGCCGGCGCCGTGCAGGTGCTGGTGCCGCGCGAGGCCCTCCTCGCCATCGGATCGAACCCCGCGTTGTCGATCGTCGCGATGATCGCGCTCGCGATGGTCGTCTCGATCTGCTCGAACGTCGACTCGTTCTTCGCCCTCTCGTTCGTCTCGACCTTCACGCCCGGATCGATCGTCGCCTTCCTGCTGGTGGGCCCGATCGTCGACGTCAAGATGCTCGCTCTGTTGCGCACGACGTTCACGACCCGCACGCTCGTCGGCATCACGGTCGTCGTGATCCTGAGCGCCTTCGCCATCGGATCGGTGGTGAACCTCGTTGTCTAGCACCCACGCCCTCGCGACCCGCTGGCTCGGAGTCGGCCTCGCCACGATCATCGCCGTCGTGACGGTCGCGCTGGCGCTCACCGGGCGTCTCGGCCTGTACATCAACCCCGACTCCACGTGGTTCGCCGTGTCGATGTCGATCCTCGTGCTCGTCGGGGCGATCGCATCCTTCGCGCTGCCGCTCGGCGCCGAGGCCGACCACGGCCACGACCATGGGGATGCCTCCGACCACGACGCCGGCGACGTCCACGACCAGCACCGATCGAGCCCCGCCGGCGCCGTCGCGACCGTCATCGGCGGTGCCGTGGCATCCGTCGTCGTCGTGCTGACGCTGGTGCTTCCGCCCACGTCGCTGTCGGTCGAACTCGCGATGGCCCGCGACATCGGAGCCCCGCCGCTGTTCGCGGGTGCCGACGTCGTCACGCTCGCCACGACCGGCGACACCGAGTCGTTCGGCGTCGGCGAGTGGTCGTCGGTGTTCGCGACGACGACCAATCCCGAGGCGTTCGACGGCGATCCCGTCACCCTCGTCGGCTTCGTCACGCCAGGGGATGCCGGCGACTTCGGCCTGTCGCGCCTGGTGATCACCCACTGCGTGATCGATGCCCAGCCCGCGAGCGTGCCCGTGCTCGCGCAGTCCGAGGTCCCCGACACCGGGCAGTGGGTCGAGATCACCGGCACGGTGCGATCGAGCTCGGACGGCCGCCTCGCGATCGTCGCGACCAGCGTCGAGCAGATCGCCGAGCCGCAGGACCCGTATGAGTACTGAGCAGCTCGACCGGCGGCGGGGTCGCGGCCGCCGTCGCAGCCGCGCCTTCGTCGCGAGGTTCGCGATCGTCGTGGCGGTGCTGGCGGTCGTCGGGCTCGGCACCGCCGCGGCGTCGGTCGCGATCGGCCCGCGCGTGACGTCGGTCGATGTCGACCCGAGCGCCGCCGTCGAGGCATCCGGCTCGCGACTGATCGTCACGATGTCGCAGTCGGTCGCCGAGGTCGATCCGTCGCAGGTGACCGTCACACCCGAGACGCCCGTCGCGGTCGACACGTCGGGCCGCAGCATCGGCGTGCGCTTCACCCTGCCACTGTGGGACGAGACCGAGTACACGGTCACGATCGAGGGCGTCGAGGGCATCGGCGGCGGATCGGCCACCACGATCGTCGAGTCCTTCACGACCCCTCCGCTCGGCGACTTCCTCCTGCAGCGCGGCGACGGCGAGGACACGATCTTCTTCACCGGCATCGACGGCGAAGACGCCGTGCCCGTGTTCACGCATCCGCACATCGAGGACTTCCGTGCCACGTCGTCGCACCTCGTGATCTCGACGCTGACGCCCGACGACACCGCGGCGCTCATCGTGACGGATCGTGCCGGCGAGGGGGCACGAGAGCTGCCGCTGCCCGGATTCGGCTTCATCTCGAACCTGCAGGTCGCCGACCGCGGCGAGACCATCGGGTACACCTTCACCGACGCCTCGGTCGGCGAGGGGCGGGGCGATGAGAGCGTGCTCTACACCGCGTCGGCGCAGGACGCGGCCGGGGCCGACGCGCCGGTCGCGGTGCAGGTCTCGGGGGCGGATCCGCGCGTCGCCGACTACCGCTTCGTCCCCGACACCGCCAGCGTGCTGCTGCTGTCGTTCGACGGCACACTGCTGCTCACCGACGAGACTGGCGCTAACGCAACGGCGCTGGGCTCGGCCCTCGAGATCGACGGCATCGCCCGCGGCACGAGCGTCGCCGTGGTGAACCGCTTCGAGGCGACCGTGCAGATCGACCTCACCACGGCCGAGGAGCAGGAGATCGTCGAGGCCGACCCGGCGACCGGGCCGGTCAGCGCGGTCGCGCCGCTGCCGGACGGATCCACGCTGCGCACGAACGGCCTCTACGACATCGACGGCGCGTTGGTCGGGTCGGAGGTCACCCACGTCGCCGTCGACGGGGCGGCGACGCCCATGATCGTGCTCGACACGTCGGATGCGGTGATACAGACGTGCGTCTCGCCGAACGCGCGCTACGCGGCCATCCTCGTGGCACCGGATGCCGCATCCAACCCCTACGACGAGTACCTCCTGCCGCTGCCGCAGCGGGTCGAGACGCGCATCGTGCAGATCTCCGACGCCGAGCCCGTCGTCTCGCTCGCGGGGTCGTCGATCTCGTGGTGCCAGGTGCCGCCGCGGTAGCCGACGTCAGAGCGTCGGGGCGACGTCTTCGTCGTCGGTCTCGTCCGCATCCGATCGGGGTGGCACCGTCGACGGCAGACCCCGCGAGAGCATGAGGCCCAGAGCCGTGAGCGCGAAGATCAGGAAGAGCGCCTGGCGCAGCGCCTCGAGCTGCGAGTCGGCGTAGACGCGGGCGACCTCGGCGGCGTCGTCGGCGGTGGCGCCGGCATCCGTCAGCGCGTCTTCGGCCTGCTGCCGCGAGATGATCGGCGCCCCGGTCTGCGTCGCTTCGATCACCTGCGTGCGCACGTCGTCGGAGAGCACGGTGCTCGTCGCGACCGCGTTCGCGAACCCCGTCGTGAGGAACAGCACGAACACCGAGCCGACGATCGCCGTGCCGAACGACGAGCCGAGGTTCTGGAAGGTGCCCTGCAGGCCGCCGACCTCGGACGTGTCGTCCTTCGAGACCGCCGACATGTTGACGTTGCCGAGCTGCGAGGCGAGCAGGCCGAAGCCGGCGCCGACGATGAACATGCCGGTGCCGAACAGGATGCCGGCGAGGTCGGGCTGCACGGCGACCACGATGACGCCGAGACCGATCGCGAGGGTGATCTGGCCGACGCGGCCGAGGTAGCGCGCCGACTTCGTCGTCGACAGGCGCGAGCCGAGCATCGAGAACACGATGAGACCGGCCGACAGGGGCAGGATCTTCAGGCCCGTCTGCAGTGCGTCGAAACCGAGCATCGTCTGCAGGTAGACGGGAACGACGAAGAACAGGGCCGCGATCGCGAAGTACTGGGCGAGGAACATCGTCAGACCGCTGCGCAGCGCCTTGATCCGCAGCAGGCTCACGCGCAGCAGCGGCACGCGGCCCGCCGCCTCGAGGCGCTGCTGGCGCCGAAGGAACAGCCACAGCACGAAGATGCCGAGCATCACGAGGTACGCGACCGGCGAGATGCCGAAGGGGGCGATCGTGACGTCGCCGATCTGAGGCGGGGCGAGCGGCGTGATCCAGCCCCATGTCTTGCTCTGCAGCACGCCGAACACGAGCATCGCCATGCCGGCCGCCGACAGCACGACGCTCCAGAGGTCGATGCGCAGCGCGCGGTCGCCGGGAACGTCCTTGATGCGCCCCGAGACGATGAGCACCAGGATCATGACGACCGTCTCGCCGATGAAGACGTAGCGCCACGAGGCGTAGGTCGTCACGAGCCCGCCGATGAGCGGGCCCGCCGCCGCGGCGAGACCCGTGATCGCGCCGAGCGCCGAGAACGCGATCACGCGGTCGCGGCCCGAGTAGTTGACGGCGGCGAGGGCGGCGATCGCGGGGATCACCAGCACAGCGCCGAGGCCCTCGACGAGCGACCAGCCCAGCAGCAGCACGGTGAGGTTGGGGCTGAGCGCCGTGGCGAGCGAGCCGATTCCGTACACGACCGAGCCGATACGGAACGCCCGCGCGCGACCCCACT